>JBKPFI010000142.1:0-13139 GCA_046728775.1 Actinomycetota bacterium
TCGCCGCGAGCCGCGTGTTCGCGACGGGAAGCCTCGCGCGCTGGCTCGAGCGCCGCGGCGTTGCGTTCACGCCGCTCACGGACTTCCGCCGGCTCGCCTCAGAGCTGTAGCTCGGCGGCAGTGCGGGGTCCGCCGTGGGTCAGCAGCAGCCGCTCGGGCTCCCGTGCCACAGCGCGCTCCACCGAGGCGCGCTGCTCGGCCACCGACTCTCCGTCTCGGAGCCAGCTCCAGGGCGACAGCTCGGCGCGGTCGTCGTAGCCGAGAACCGAGTCGCCCAGGACGAGCGAGCGGTGGTCGGGCAGCCAGAACGCGGCCTCGTCCACGTGATGCATGGCGATCGCCTCGACGCCGCCGGGAAGCACCGCGCCGTCGGCGAACGTGTTCGTGACCGGAGCTCGTTTCGCGACCTCCTCAGCCGCCGGCTCGTGGGCCCAGAGCGTCGCTCCCTCGTAGCGGTCGAGGATCTCCCGCGTGCTCCGCGCGTGCCAGTAGACGGTGAGCAGGATCGCCGGCGGCCCGTGGTGCTCGACGTCGCCGTCGAGCGCGTCCCAGAATTCGTCCTCGTCCCCGGCGGGCACGAGCGGGTCGAAGAGGACGAGCGATCCCTCCCCGACGAGCGCGTACGACGACACCTCCCGTTGCCAGCCCTTGCCGTCGACGAATTCGTCCGGGCTCCATTCCGGATGGGCCGCGGTCCACCACCAGAGGTGCGGCGCGAGCCGGCGGATCTCCACGGCGAGGACGCTACCCCACGTACGGTTTCGCGATGGGCCTGCTGCGCCTTCCCGAGCCGTTCGACTTCGAGCTGACGACGGGCCGCTTCCGCGCCTTCGGGCCCGACCTCGCCAACCTCTCGCTGAACGGCGCGCTGCACCGCGTCGTCGGCCCGCGCGAGATGCGCATCGAGCCCGCGCGGGGCGGCGTGCGGGTCGAGCCCCTGGACGCGGAGACCCGCGCTGTCGCGGGGAAGCTCGTCGGCGCAGAGTTCGACCTCGACGCCTTCTACGCCTGGGCGCGCCCCGATCCCGTGCTGCGGCGACTGACGAAGGCGCTCGCCGGCTTTCGGCCGCCGCTGTCGCCGGACCCCTTCGAAACGCTCGTGACCGCCATCAGCGCGCAGCAGGTCTCGCTGTTCGCGGCCTTCGCGATCAGGAACCGCCTCATCGAGCGCTTCGGCCGCCGCGTCGGGCAGGCCTACGCCTTCCCGACACCGACGCGGCTCCGGCGCGCCACCGAGGACGAGCTGCTCGCGCTCGGGTTCTCGCGGCGCAAGGCGGAGTACGTGCTAGGCCTCGCCGAGGAGCCGGTCGACCTGTCGGCGCTCGCCGACCTTCCAGACGACGAGGTCAAGGCGCGCCTCGTCTCGGTGCGCGGGCTCGGCGAGTGGACCGCGGACTGGTTCCTCGCGCGCCACCTCGCCCGGCCACGCGCCTGGCCGGCAGGGGACCTCGGCCTGGTCAAGGCGGTCGAGGCGTTCTATCCCGGGGCCGGCGACGTCCGCGCCTTCGGCGAGCGCTTCGAGCCCTTCCAGAACCTCTCCGCGCACTATCTTTTGACTGGGCTTAGGGTGGCACCGCCGTGAACGTCCGTGAGGCGACACCTGCCGACAAGTCGACGCTGCTCGAGTTCACCGAGGCGACCTTCCAGGAGAACTGGGATCGCCCCTGGCCGCCGCCGGAGATCGGCCCCCAGATCTTCGAGGGCAAGCTCGTGCTCCTCGCCGAGGACGACGGGGAGGCGATCGGCTACGCGTTCGGCGAGGTCGTCCCGAACGGGTACGCGCACGTGAACATCATCTACGTCGTTCCCGAGCGGCGGCGGGAAGGCGTGACTAAGGCCTTGCTCGCCGAGTTCGCGGTGCGGGCGCAGCAAGGCGGCGCGGAGCACCTGACCCTCGACGTGGCGACCGGCAACGAGGTTGGCCGCGAGGTCTGGCGGCGGCTTGGCTTCACCGAGTGGGCCCGGCGCCTGACCGTTCCCGTCGCGCGCCTCGACCAGCAGGCGGAGGCCGCCGAGTCGTTCGCGTCGCTCCACGTCCAGACCGACGACCGCGATGGAGTGGAAGCCGCCGTCGGGAAGTACCTGCCTCGCTTCGGCGGTTCGGGCGTGCGCGTCGAGAGGCCTCGTAACGGCTGGGTCGCGGTCTACGCGGACCTAATCGACGGGGACCGGCGGGCCCGTGAGCGGCTCGCCTCGGAGCTCTCGAACGCGACCGCCGCGGTCGTCTGCGCGATCGGCGTCGAGGCGGGCGCGGTCGTCCGCTATGCCCTCTTCGAGCGCGGCAGCATCGTGGACGAGTACCAGTCGGTGCCGGAGTACTTCGCGCCCATGCCGCCGGGCGACGTGGTCGCGCTCGGCGCGAACCCGACCGTCGTCTCGCGGCTCACCGGCGCCGACCCCGCGCGCTTCCGGGGCATTGCGCGCACTGCCTCCTCGCCCGGGGAGCTGCCGCCCGCGCCGGAGCTCCTCCAGGCGATCGCGGCGGAGATGGGACTCGAAGGCGCCGGTCGCGGGTAGGCTCAGCGCGTGCCCACGCTGTATACGGCCGACCGCTGCCCCTACGCCGCGAGGGCGCGGATCACACTCGCCGAGAAGGGGATCGCCTACGAGGCGGTCGAGATCGACCTCGACGACCGGCCGGCCTGGCTGTACGAGAAGAACGCGCTGGGCAAGGTGCCGGTCTACGAGGAGGACGAAGGACTCGTGCTGCCGGAGTCCGAGGTGATCATGGAGTACCTCGAGGAGCGGTACCCGGAGCCCGCCCTGTGGCCGGCCGACCCGGCGGAGCGCGCGCTCGGGCGCCTCTGGCTGCAGCGGTTCGACGACCGGCTCGGCGACGCCTACTACGCGGCGCGGCGTGGGGACGGTCGTGAGCAGCTCGACGCGAGACTCGCCGAGCTCGACCGCGTGCTCGAGGCCCAGCCGTGCCTGAGCGGCCGCGAGTACGGCCTGGCCGACATCGGCTACCTGCCCTGGATCTTGCGCGGGCTCGAGCGCTTCGAGCTCGAGCTGCCAGAGGCCCTTTCGGACTGGCTCGAACGGCTCTCGGCGCGACCCGCCGTCGCGGCCGAGCGCGCTGTCGTCGCCGCGCTGTGAAGGTCGTCCTGCTGCACGCCTTCCCGCTCGACGAGCGCATGTGGGAGCCGCAGCTCGAGTCGCTCCGCGACTACGACGTCGTGACGCCGCGCCTCTACGGCCGCGGGCAGACGATCGACGACTACGCCGCCTCCGTCCTTGCGGAGGTCGACGACGAGCTTGTGCTCGTCGGCGCTTCGCTGGGCGGGTACGCGGCGCTTGCGATGGCCCACCGCGAGCCCTCGCGCGTGCGAGCGATGGCGCTGGTCGGCGCCCGAGCGGATGCCGATACGCCCGAGCGCCGCGCCGGCCGCGCCGACACGATCGCGCTGATCGAGAGGGGCGGCGCCGAGGCGCTGTGGGAGGACCAGCGACCGAAGTTGCTGCTGCAGAGTGCCGACGAAGGCGCCGTCGACCGTGCTCGCGAGCTTGTGCTCGAGCGCTCGAACGACGAGCTCGCGGAGGCGGTGGGCGCGCTGCGCGATCGCGACGATCGCTCGGACACGCTCGCCACGTTTACGGGGCCGGTGCTCGTCGCGGTCGGCGAGGGCGACCAGTTCTTCCCGCCGGACGAGGCGCAGCTGCAGGCGGCGACCGCGCCGCACGGCCGCTTCAGGGCGTTCGCCGGCGCGCGCCATCTCCCGAGCCTCGAGCAGCCGGACGAGTTCAACGCGGCGCTGGCGGGCTTCCTCGCCGATGCCTGAGCTGCCGCCGCTCGTCGACGCCGACTGGGTGCGGGAGCATCTCGGGGACGAGCACCTCGTGCTGGGCGACGTGCGCGGGCCGAACGCACACCAGCGCGGACACCTGCCGGGCTCGATCCCGCTCGTCCTCGGCTCGCCGCCCCCGCTCGCCACGCGCGAGACCGTCCGCGAGTTCGCCGTCGAGGTGCAGCGTCGGCTCGGCCGACACGGGATCACGGGCGACGAGCGGCTGGTGCTGTACGACAAGGGCGACTGCGTCGGTGCCGCGGCCTCGGCGCAGGCGGCGCTTGCCGCCGGCCACCCACAGGTCGCCGTGCTCGCCGGCGGGGTAGCTGGTTGGCCGGAGGACCTCGAGCTGGGGCCGGCCGAGCTCCATAAGACCAAGACCAGCCTCGAGCCGCGCCTGGAGGCGGTTCCGACCTGGGAGGAGCTGAGCGACCGGCTGGACGACGCCACGCTGACGATCCTCGACGTCCGCACCGCCGAGGAGTTCAGCGGCCGCGGCGGCTACCCGTGCGATCCCCGCCAGGGCCACATCCCGGGGGCTCGGCACCTCGAGGTCGAACGCCTCTTCGCGGGACCCGGCCGGCCCCATGAGCCGTGGGGCATCCGCGAGCTCGCGGGCCTGCCCGAGGGCGCGGAGGTCGTCGCCTACTGCCACTCCGGCTCCCGCTCGGCGCTCGCGGCGCTCGCGCTGCGCTCGGCCGGTTACGACGCGCGCAACTACCCCGGCTCGTGGCACGAGTGGTCACGTCACGAGGAACTACCGCATGAGCCTTAGAGCGGGGCCTCGCGAGAGGCCCCGCTCGACTTACAGGACTAGCGCCGCTTCTTCCTCGGTTTCGTGACCTTGACCTGATTGCTCGTGACCGCGGCCAGGTCCTCGCCCTTGCAGGGCACGGGCTGGCCGGAAGGGGACGGGCCGCTGCAATCGGTCAGGTAGTTCTCGAACCGCGTCTGGAAGAACGTGGCGAACTTCACAGACCGGCGCGACATCGAGTACTTGCCGGTCCTAGGCAGCTTGGCGGAGCGCGCGCTGCGCTTGCCCGTACCCGAGGAGGTCGCGTTCGGCGCGGGGTTCCGCTTCTTGCCGGAGTAGAGGTTGAGCCTGATGCCCGTCGGGGCCAGGCCGGTGATCGACAGCCGGCCGGCGAGCTTGAAGCCCTTCTTGGCCTTCACCTTCGCGAGCGTCAGCTTCTGCGGGAGGCCGACGTACGTCCGCCACTCGATCGTCCCGGCGGGGTTCGGAAGCTTCGTCGCCGGGTTGTACGGAGTGAAGAGCGCCGACCACTCGTAGCCGTTCGCAGCACTGGCGTTCGTGAAGACGCCCTGAATCGTCGCGTCGAGGGCCAGCACCCGAGCTCCGAACGGGTTCGTCGCGGACACCTCCGGATACGGGACGCAGATCTGGAAGGTGGTGAGTGGCCCGACCTTGTTCGCGAAGACGGGGAACGGAATCGGGTTCGTCTGCCCCGGAGGAACCAGGTTCAGGACGAGTACGGCCTGGTTCGTCGGTGACCCCGTGCACTTCATGGACGCCGCGACGATGTTCGGGTCGGCGGGGTTCCCGACGACGACGTCTCCGGCAGCCGGGATGACCGCCCCCCCGAGCGCGGCTGCCCTGATGAGCGCGACCGCGGACCCGACCTTCGTGCCGGCAGGCTTGCCGAGGTTCACGCCGTATCCGGCCGGCGCGAAGATCGTCAGCTTCGCCGACGGATCGTCGCTCTCCGCCGTGGCGATAAACAGGTCGGCCGTGAACGGCGCGCCGAGCTTGTAGCTCGACTGCTCGATCGTCAGCGACGGCGAGTAGGCCGCGAGCGCCGGCCCCGCGAGCGCGAGCCCGACGAAGCTGGCACCGACCAGCAGTGCCAGTCGCAATGACTTCTTCATGTAGCCCCTTCTTTCGAGGTCCCCTGGGTGACCTGGTTGATGGTGTGAGAGGTCCGACTCGCCCATAGTTAACACGGAAAGGCCGCGGCGCACTAGCGCGCTTTGAGCAACGGACCGAACAGCACCCAGAGGTTCTTGCGGTACCGGACCATGCGCGCCTTCGTGATCGGGAAGTAGTTCGACGGGCTGGTCTTCACGGCGATCCCCGGGAGCAGGAACGGGTTCTTCGGCTCGTCCATGTGCGTCATCGCGCGGCGCAGGCTCTCGTGCGTGGGGTTGCGGCCTGCGTGCTTGAGGGCGTCGACCAGCGAGTAGGCGACGGTCATCCCGTACCAGTTGTAGACATTGGAGGGCTGCCCGCCTGGCAGGTAGCGCTTCATGATCTTCCGGTAGAGCGCGACCGCCTTGTCCCTGCGCCAGACCGGCGAGGTCGGGTCCTTGACGAAGGCGACGCTCAGCGCGTTGTTGGTTCCCTTGCCTTGCGTCGCGGCCCGGGCGACCGCCATCACGGACGGCTCGATCGAGACCGCGCTGACGAAGATCTGCGGGTGCCAGCCCAACTTGTAGGCGTTGTAGAACGACCCGATCGCCTGCTGCGGCAGCGCGAAGAGCATGAACGTGTCGGCCTTCGAGCGACGGAGCTTCGCGATCTGCGAGGCGATGTCTGTGTCGGTGACCTCGTACGTCGCCTTCGCGACGATCCGGGAGGCGCGCTTTCCGAGGCCGCGCTGAAGACCGTGGAGCAGGTCCTTGCCGTAGTCACTGTTCTCGTAGAGCACTGCGATCCGCGCCTTCGGCCGGTGCTTGACCACGTAGCGGCCGTAGATCGCGCCCTCGCCGACGAAGCTCGGCAGGTAGCCCATCGTCCACGGGTACTTCTTGTAGCCGCGGCCGATCGCGCTCGAGCCGGTGCCGCCGAAGACCTGTGGCACCTTGACGGCGTTCAGGTAGCCGCGGATCGCGAGGTTGTGCTCGGTGCCGACGGTGTTGAAGATCGCGAAGACCTTCTCCTGCTGGACGAGCTCGCGGGTCTGGTCGACGGTGCGGGAGGGGTCGTAGCCGTCGTCGCGGTAGAGGTAGCGAATCTTGCGGCCGAAAACGCCTCCGTGGTCGTTGACGTACTTGAAGTACGCGTTCGCGCCCGGGCCGACCGCGCCGAACTTGGACGCGGGGCCGCTCAGGGGCACGGTGCCGCCGATCAGGATCTCCTTCGCGGTGACGCCCGGGCTGCCGCCCGAGACGCCGCCCGCCGGCAGGGCAAGCGCGCAGCCCGCCAGGAACACGGGGGCTAGCGGCTTCATCGGGAGACCGGCTTCCGCAGGATCGGCAACACGAGACGGGCATCGCCGACGGTGATGCGCGCCTTCCGCGGCAACGGCAGGTTCAGGTAGAGCACGTTTCCGGGGTTCTGCGCCAACGAGCTCGAGGCGAGAGTCAGCCTCAGCCGCGCGCCTTTCCGGATCAGCGTGGCCGTGTCGATGAGACGGATCGTCAGCCGACGCTTCCCCTTGAGGCCGGCCGTGTTCACGCCGCCTTCGCTGACGACCACCTCGGAACCGCGACGCGGCTGTGCCGTGAGGACGGCCACAAGCCGCGACCAGCCGCCCGCTAGCTGCACGGTCACGTGCACCGATGCCGAGCCGAACGTCTCTGCCAGCCCTGTGAAGCGTCCGCTCGTGCGCAGCGCCCGGCCGGCGCCGGACAGGCGGTCGCCGCCGGGGAGCGGGATCGTCAGCCGTCGCGTCGCCGGGAGCTTCGCGTAGCTCCGGAACTTGCCGGGCCAGGGATTCGGCGCGAGCGCGACCGGCGGGACCGCTGCGGCGGCGCCCAGCAGGTAGCGCGAGAACCACGCCCGCCCGAGCGCCATCAGCTGCGCGAAGTCGGGGCCGGGGAAGGTCGAGGGCGCGTGCCCGAAGTCGCCGATGTAGAGCCGCTTCGGCCCCTTCAGGAGCGCGTATGCGGCCTTGGCCTGGGCAATATCGAAGGCGAAGTCGCGGCGCCCCTGGAAGAGGAACACCGGCGTCTTCACGTTCGAGAGGAGCTTCCGGGTGGAGCGCAGGTCTGCGAACGCGCGGAGGCCCTTGAGGTTCCGGCTCGCGAGCGCGTCGTCGCGGATCGCGAGCACCGACGGGTCGAGCCGGTCCTGCGGCACCGAGTTGAGGAACTGGAAGACCGCACCCGACTTGGCGAGGTTCTGCGGGGCGAGCGCGCCGTAGAGGTCGGTCCACGTCTGCAGCACCTCGACCGCGGCCCAGGGCACGCCTTCGACGAGCGAGCGCAGGACAGCGCCCCCGCCGAGCGAGATCCCCCAGGCGCCGATCTTCGCGCCGTCGATGTCGCTGCGCGCGGCGAGCCAGTCGAAGACCTCTCGCGTGTCGGCGATCTCGCGCGGGCCGTCGATCGAGACCAGGCCGCCGGACTGGCCGTGACCTCGCGCGTCGAGGCTCAGCACGGCGAAGGGGCCGACCAGCCGCTGCGCGACCGCGTCCAGGTCCTGCCGCTTTCCGCCGAGGCCGTGGAAGAGGACGATCGCCGGGTAGCCGGCCGGCGGCGGGGCGGTGCTGGGCTCGTAGAGGGTCGCGGCGAGCTCGACGCCGTCGCTCATGCGCAGCTTCAGCTCCTGGGTAGCGGCCGACGCGCGGCCGGCTGCGACGAACGCGACCCCGACTGCGACGAGGACGAGCAAGACCCGGCGACCCAAGGCCCGAAAGGGTAGAGGTAGCCGCAGCTGTGTGGGGAGGCCTCGGCCTCCTACAATCGCCGCGTGGATCCCCGGCCGGTCGGCGTGTTCGACTCGGGCGTGGGCGGGCTGACCGTCCTGCACGAGTGCCTCGTCACCCTGCCGCACGAGGACTTCGTCTACCTCGGCGACCACGCGCGGCTCCCATACGGGCCGCGGACTCTGGAGGAGATCCGGCGCTTCGCGTTGGAGATCGGGGGCTATCTCGAGGCGCAGGACGTGAAGCTTGTGCTCGTCGCCTGCAACGCAGCCACCTCCGCGGCGCTGCCGCAGCTGCAGGAGGAGCTCGAGGTCGCGGTCGTCGGCGTGATCACGCCCGAAGCGCACGCGGCGGTCCAGGCCACGCGGAACCGGCGAATCGGGCTGCTGGCGACCCAGGCCACCGTCGAGGCCGGCCGCTACGCAGAGCTGGTCCACGCACTGGACGCGGGCGCGCGGCTGGTGCCGGTCGCCTGCCCGCGGCTCGTGCCGCTGATCGAAAGCGACGACCCCTTCGCGGCCGAGACGACGGAGGCCGTGCGCGAGTATGCGGCGCCGCTGAAGCAGGCGGGCGTCGACACGGTCATCCTCGGCTGCACGCACTATCCGCTGATCCGGCCGATCTTCCAGCGGGTCTTCGGTCGCGGCGTGACGCTCGTCTTCTCGGCCGAGGAGACGGCGCGCGAGGTCGCCGAGACGCTGGCGCGGAAGGGGATCGAGAACGCCGAGGCGCGCGAGGGCTCGTACCGGTTCCTGACGACGGGCGATCCCGCCGCTTTCCGCTCGCTCGGCGAGCGCTTCCTGCAGCTCCCGCTCGGAGCCGTCGAGCACGTCGCCGTCGCCGACCTGGTGGCGGCTTGAGAGCGGACGGCCGCCGTCCGGACCAGCTGCGGCCGGTCGAGATCGTCGTCGACTACCTCGAACAGCCGCTCGGCTCGGTGCTCTACTCGCAGGGCAAGACGCGTGTCCTCTGCACGGCCTCGCTGGACGAGGGCGTCCCGCGCTGGCTCCGCGATTCCGGCCGGGGCTGGCTCACCGCGGAGTACTCGCTGCTCCCCGCCTCGACGGGCCAGCGCACGCAGCGTGAGGCGAGCGCGGGCAAGCAGAAGGGGCGAACCGTCGAGATCCAGCGGCTGATCGGCCGCGCGCTGCGCTCGGTCGCCGACCTGGAGGCGTTGGGCGAGCGGACGCTCTGGATCGACTGCGACGTGCTCCAAGCCGACGGCGGCACGCGCTGCGCGGCGATTTCGGGCGCGTGGGTCGCGGCGGCTCGTGCCCTGGGACGCGCAGGGCTCCCTCGCGCGCTGCCCGACTCGGTAGCGGCGGTCTCGCTCGGGATCGTCGGCGGCGCGCCGCTGCTCGACCTCGACTACGAGGAGGACTCGAGCGCCGAGGTCGACCTGAACCTCGTCATGACCGGGAGCGAGCGGCTCGTGGAGGTACAGGCGACCGCCGAGCGCGCGCCGTTCGATCGGGCCGGGCTGGACGAGCTGCTCGACCTGGGAGCCGCCGGGATCGGCGCGATCCGCGAGGCGCAGGAGGCCGCGCTCGATGCTGCTGGCTGAGATCCCGTCGCTCGCGTGGTGGGAGGATCTCGTGCGGCTCGCCGTTGCGGCGGGCCTCGGCGGCGCGGTCGGGCTCGAGCGGGAGCTGCGCGAGCGTGAGGCGGGCTTCCGAACGCACATGCTCGTGGCGGTCGGGTCGGCGCTGTTCACGCTCGTCTCGGCGTACGGGTTCCGCGACTTCCTCGTGAACGGCGGCTCGGTGGTGCGTGCCGACCCGACGCGGATCGCGGCGCAGATCGTGACGGGCGTCGGCTTCCTCGGCGCGGGGGCGATCATCAGGCAGGGGTTGTCGGTGCGGGGGCTGACGACGGCCGCGACGCTGTGGGTGGTGGCGGCGATCGGCCTCGCCTCCGGGGCGGGGTACTACTGGGCCGCGGTGCTGACGACTGCGATCGCGCTGTTCTCGCTCTGGCCGCTGCGCATCGCTGCACACGTGGTCACGTCACGTTTCCGCACGGAGACGAACAGGCTGCTGGCGCAGCTGCCCGCGGGAGCCTCTCCGGGAGAGCTGGTGACGGAGGTCGAGCGTCTCGGCGGGCGGCTGCAGGCGCTCGAGATCAGCCACGAGGCCGACCGGCGGACGGTGCTGCTCGACGTGACGCTTCCGGCGCGCGTCGATGCGCCCCGGATGATCGGCGAACTGGCCGAGCTCGAGAACGTGCTGGAGATCCGCTGGGCCGATTGATCGTCCGGCTTTGTTCGCGGAATCCGAACAAGCTGCGAGAGCTGTCGCCGCTGCTCCCTGAGTGGGAGCTCGAGGCGCTCGACGCCTCCGGCTATCCCGAGGAGGGGAGCGACAGCTACTACGACAACGCGCGCGGAAAGGCGCTGTACGGGCGCTCGGTCGGGCCTCCCGAGGCGTGGATGCTCGGGGAGGACTCGGGGCTCGAGGTCGAGGCGCTGGGCGGCGCGCCCGGGATTCGCTCGGCCCGGTACGGCGCGGAGGGCGGCGAGGCGATCGAGCGGCTGCTCGGGGAGCTGCGCGGGGTCGAACAGCGGCGCGCGCGGTACGTGTGCGAGCTCGTGCTGCTCGGGCCGGGCGGGGAGGAGCTGCGCGGGACCGGCCTGCTCGAAGGCCGCATCGCCGAGGAGCCGCGCGGGACGGAGGGCTTCGGCTACGACCCGGTGTTCGTGCCGGAGCGCGAGGAACGGACCGTGGCCGAGCTCGGCAACGACTGGAAGTCGCGGAACTCGCACCGGGCGCGTGCGGCAGCGAGCCTCCGCGCGGCCGCGGAGACTTGACCGTTTCGGCTCCGGTCCTAGGCCAAACCGGCCGCGTCTTCTTGCTCGGGGCCGCCCCGGCGGCGCTGCGAGAAGCGCCAGTTCACCTCGGCGCCGAAGACGATCACGTTCGCCATCACGTAGAGCCAGACGAGCAGCAGCGCGGGCCCGCCGAAGGCCTTCAGCGCGACCACGTTGCCCGAGAACCGCACGTAGATCGGCAGCACCTGGAAGCTCGCCTCGAGCACGACCGCCGCGACGACTGCTCCCGGCAACACGTCTGCGAAGGAGTGCTCGACGTTCGTGAGTAGGTAGTAGACCGCCACGAGGAAGACGAAGACCGCGATCAGCGAGACGCTCACGGACAGCCCGTACGCAACGTACGAGTTACCGGCCACGCCGCCGGCGTAGCGCTTGAGCAGGTCGAAGCCGACCGACCCGACCAGCAGCCCGACGAAGAGCATCACGAGCGAGAGCAGCATCAGCGCCACAGCGAGCAGCTTCCCGCGCAGGAACGACCGGTTCGGCTGCCCGTAGACGATGTTGAAGGCCGACTCCAGCACGCTGAAGAGCGACAGCGAGGTCCACAGCAGCGCCGCCCCGCCGACGATGCCGAGCGCGGTCGCGTGCTTCTGGATCTCGCGGACCGTGTGGACGATGCTCGCGATCGAGCTCCCCGGAAAGGCGCGCTTCAGCTCGGTCACGAGGTAGCTCGACTCGTCCGGCCGCCCCGCCAGCCCCAGCAGCGAGACCGTCAGAAACAGCAGCGGCACGAACGACAACAGGGCGAAGTAGGCGATCATGGCGGCCAGGTGCGGCCCGCGGTCGGCGAAGAACTTGCCGAGCGGCTGGGGCAGCGCAGGCATCAAGGGCGGAGTATGGGCGGCTCGGCGGCGGGGAACGCGAGGTGTTAGCGTCAGGCACGTGGCCGACACCGCGCAGGCACTCGCCGACCTGACCGAGATCTCGACGCAGATCGAGGCCGCGGTCATCTTCGACCGCGAAGGCACGGTTCTCGGCGCGACGGTGGACGACGACCGCGCCGGCCGTCTCGCCGGCACGGCGCTCGAGCTCTTCCGTGCGGCGGACGAGCAGCGGGAGCAGGACCTCGTGCAGCTCGACGCGGCCCTGCAGGGCGGCAGCGTCTTCGTCGTCCGGGACGCCGACCGGCTGATCGTGGCCACCACGACTCAGGAACCGACCGTCGGCCTCGTCTTCTACGACCTCAAGAGCTGCCTTCGCGCGCTCGGCGAGACGCCCGAAAAGCCGCCTGCGAAGCCGAAGGCGAAGCGCGCGACCACCAAGCGCACCACGACGCGAACGACGACGCGGAAGAAGAAGGATGAGAGCGCGTAGTGCGCTGACGGTGCTGACCGGAGCCGCCGCCTCGGCCGCAGGCGCGGTGCTGCTGCGGAACCGCATCTCCCGCAGCCGCGAGCGGATCGAGCTCTTCTTCGAGGACGGGACCCCGGTCACCCTCACCCAGGGCACGCCGGAGGCCGATCGGCTGCTGGTCCACGCGCGCGAGCTGCTCGCGGCCGCACGCCCCCAGTGAATCGCGACGAGCTCGCCGCGAAGTTGCGCGAGCACGCCTACCTCGAGGGCGACTTCGTACTTCGTTCGGGGCGGCGCTCGCGCTATTACCTCGACAAGTACCGCTTCGAGACGCGGCCCGACCTGCTCGGCGCGCTTGGCGATCTGATCGCGGACGCCGTCCGCGAGCACGAGCCCGGGGCCGCGCGCCTCGCCGGTCCGGAGCTGGGCGCGGTCGCGCTCGCCGCCGCCGCCTCGCTCGCCTCCGGCCTGCCGTTCCTGATCGTTCGCAAGGAGGCCAAGGCCTACGGGACGTCCAACCGGCTCGAAGGAGTGTTCCAGGAGGGCGAGCGGGCCTGCCTCGTCGAGGACGTGGTCACCTCCGCGGGGGCGGCCATCGAGGCGGTCGAGGCGCTGCGTGGGGCGGGG
>JBKPFI010000338.1:0-11790 GCA_046728775.1 Actinomycetota bacterium
GCATGATCGCGTTGATCGCGGTCGTCACGTACGTCTGGCCGCGGGTGATCAGGGCGGGCGAGTGCTCGCTGACGCGGTTGCTGGGCGTGAGCCACGAGACCGCCGGCAGCCGGCCGCGCGTCGCCGCTTCGAAGAAGCTCCGCATCGGAGCGATGCTCCGGAGCTGGTGGTCCCGCCGCACGGTGTCGAAGTACCGCAGCGGGTTCCAGATCCCGGGCGTCCCCGCGTCCTGCCACTTCACGTCGCAGGTCATGGCGCCGTCGTCGCAGTCCGGCTGCGCGCCGGCGAAGATGTAGTAGCGCCACGAGACGTGGCGCTTGTGGAGCAGGTAGGTGAGGTCGGTCCAGGCGTAGTCGGGCTTGCGGTTGGTCGGGTTCTGCGGCTCGTGCGGCGGCGCCAGCGGGTTCTCGACGGCATTCGTGCAGCTGGATGGGTCGCCCGGGCGATGGCAGCGCGCCGACCACTCGGAGACGGTGTACAGGCGCTGCGGGAGGCTCCAGGACGTGATCGCCTCGAACGTGTGGTCGCGGAGGACGAAGTTGCGCGCGTAAGCCCAGTAGTTCGGGATCTCGCGCCAGTCGTGGTAGCCCATCACGTCCGGCCTCGCCGCTCCGAATGAGCACAGCGGCGAGTCGGGCGAGGTCGAGCAGCCCGCGGCGAGGCCACGCCGGGCCTCGCGGACGAAGCCGTTCATCTTCCCGCCGTTGATGTCGCGGATCGCGTCGAGGTGCTCGTGCGGGCCGCCGCTGTTGCGGTTGCGCGAGTCGTGGTAGGGCCGGACGCAGGCGCCGGTCCTCGGGTCCGGCGAGCAAACCGTGAACCTGCCGTTCTGCCGCGGGATCCCGTCCGCACCCGGATAGGTGCCGAAGTAGGAGTCGAACGAACGGTTCTCCTGCATGATCACGACGACGTGGCGGATCTTGTGGATCCCCGCGACGGTGTGGGCGTGCGGATCGCCTGAGCGGCCGAAAAACGCGACGCCCGCCACCACGGCCACCGAGAGCGCGAACACGATCGGACGCCACCGCCGTGGCACGAACGAAACCTATGGCGCTTCTGTTGAGTTCAGGTAAACGCGCGGTTGCGCTTCAGCGTAGGTGGCGCAGCAAGGCGTTTCGGGCCGTCGATTTCAGACGGACGCGCGAGCAAAGCTCACGCATCCTGACGACGGCACCGCAAGCGGCGCCTCAACGTAGAGCCGTGACGTAGACCTTGCGCTCGCGCGGCCCGTCGAACTCGCAGAAGAAGATCCCCTGGTAGCGGCCGAGCGCGAGCCTGCCCGCGTCCAGCGGGACCAGGACCTCGGGGCTCATCAGCGACGCACGCACGTGCGAGGGAGCGTTCGGGCCGTCGGCGTCGTCGTGGCGCCAGCTCCAGCCGTCCTCGACGATCTTCTCCATCGCCTGCTCGAGATCGTTGGCGAGCTCCGGGTCGACGTCTTCGTTGATCGTCACGCCGGCGGTCGTGTGCGGCACGTAGACCAGCGCGGCGGCGGCGCCGTCCGCCCCGTTCAGCGCTTCCTCGACCTGCGGCGTGATGTCGAGCAGCTGCGTCCGCCGCTCGGTTCGAAGGGTGATCTGACGCACCGGGATATCCTACGGGCAATGCCGAGCACATCGCCGCCGTCGCCGGGGCTCGAGGAGTACCGGTCCCAGGCCGACCGTTTCATCGCCGAGCTCGACGAGGAGTACTACCTCCACTACGCCGGCCTCAAGGACCGGCTCGAGCTCGAGGAGATCTACGAGCGGCACTCGGCGTTGACCGAGCTCGAGCGCGTGCAGGCGATCGGCGCGGCCGTGGACGGCGACCGGCGGACGCGCGAGCTCTGGCACTTCGGCTGCGAGGGCTACCTGGGCAAGCTCACGCGCGAGCATGCCGAAAAGCTCGCCGCGTTCGAGGCCGAGCTCGAGGTTTCGGTCGACGGCGAGACGATTCCGTTCCGGATGATCCGCCCGACAATGGCGAACGAGCCCGACCGCGGCCGCCGGCAGGACCTCGACCGCGTCCTTTGGGAGGCGACCGAGGAGCACCTGAACCCGCTCCATGTCGACGGCGTCGAGATCGTGCGAAGCGCCCTGCCGGGCCTCGATGTCTCGAGCTACGTCGAGCTCTACGAGCGCTTCGGCTTCCGCCTGCGGGAGCTCGCGGCACAGTGCGAGGCGTTCCTCGCCGACACCGACCAGCTCTACGAGGAAACGCTCGGCCGCGCCACCCGCGAGCAGCTCGGCCTCTCGCTCGACGAGCTCCAGCGCTGGGACCTGCAGCGGCTGATCCGCTCGCCCCAGTGGGACGAAGGCTTCCCCGGCGACCAGATGGTGCCTGCGTTGAAGGCGACCCTCTCCGACCTCGGGATCGACCTCGACAGCCAGCAGAACGTCCACCTCGACATCGAGCAGCGGCCGCAGAAGTCCCCGCGCGCCTTCTGCTCGCCGATCGAGGTCCCGGACAAGGTGATGCTCGTGATCCAGCCGATCGGCGGCGCCGACGACTGGCGCGCGTTCTTCCACGAGGCCGGTCACACCGAGCACTACGCGAACACCTCACGCGACCTCGAGATGGAAGAGAAGCGCCTCGGCGACGTCGCGGTCACCGAGGGCTGGGCGATGCTGATGCAGCACCTCACCGACGAGCCCGCGTGGCTGTCGCGGAAGCTCGACTTCCCGCGGCCGCAGGAGTACGCCGCCGAAGGGATGCTGTGGCTGCTCTTCTTCGTGCGCCGCTATTCGGCGAAGCTGCTCTACGAGCTCGAGTTCCACACGAGCGACGACATCAGCGGCATGCCGAAGCGCTACGTCGAGCTGCTGGGCGGGGCGCTGAAGTTCGAGCCGAGCGCGTCGAACTACCTCGCCGACATGGACTCCGGCTTCTACGTCTCCTCGTACCTGCGCTCGTGGGCGTTCGAGTCACAGCTTCGCAACAGCCTGCGCGAGCGGTTCGGAAACGAGTGGTTCGCGCGGCGCGAGGCCGGCTCGCTCCTGCGCGAGCTGTGGGCCGAGGGCCAGAAGCCGACCGCGGACGAGCTGCTGAAAGAGGTCTCGGGCAGCGAGATCGAGATGTTGGCGGTCCACGACCGCGTCCGCGAGCACCTCGGCTAGCGGCTCGCGCGAACGGCGTTCACCGTCAGGCGGATCGCGGCAGCGAGCTTCGCCCGGGTTCACGCGGCTCGCACGATCGCAGGCGGAATGCCAGCACGGGTCCCAGCGGCACTCGATCCAGGCCGCCGGGATGCCGCCGCGGGTCAGCTCCTCGTGGTCCGAGAGCCCGTGGTCGAGGAGGTACGTGGCGCGGAGCCCCATCCGGCGCGCGGCGGCGAGGGCGGCGCGCGCCGAGCGGTTCGGGACGGGCTCGAGCCCGCGCACGTTCAGCTCGGGGCCGTAGCCGACCATGTCGAGCGAGAGCGCGATCCGGACGCCACGGCGCTCGGGCGGCGAGAGGCTGCGCAGCAGTCGCGCCGAGCCGAGGTGAAGGTTGGAGCCTGTCATCACCTGCTCCTCGGCGCCGAGCGCCGCATACAGCACACCCGGGGTCTCGCCGAGCTCGCGCGCAACCTCGACCAGCGCCCCGACTCCCGAGCCGTTGTCGTTCGCGGCCGGCCCGGCCGAGACGCCGTCGAGGTGGGCAACGACGATCGCGCGCAGGCGACCGCCCGTGCGGAAGACGAGGTTGCGCGAGGCGCCTCCGCGCGGCAGCGGCACGGCTTGCACAACGGGGGCCAGCTCGAGCTTCGCGAAGCGCGCCGTCACGACGCGGGCCGCGCGCCGCTCCGTCGCCGACCCCGCGACGCGCGGCCCGAGAGCGGCGATCGCCCGCACGGTCTGCTTCGCGCGGAGGCCCGCACCGTCGACCTTCGCCGCCGGAGCGGCGGTCAGCAGCGCGGCCGAGCAGGCGCACGCTCCGAGACGCGCAAGCACGCGGAGAGCGTAATGCGCCCGCCGCGAAGTCCTGCGCTGAGCCGTCCAGGAAGCAAGCGAGGGTGTACGTTCCCGGCATGACGGAAGAACGGCAGCCCTACGGCCTGATGTTTGCGGGGGCCCGCGCCGCCGCCGAGCTGGAAAGAGGCCAGATCGTCGTCCTCGACGGGCACGTGATTGATGTCAGGCCCGATCCTGACGACCCGGCGAAGGTTCGGCTGGTTCTGGTTTGTGCGCTCGGGCCACCACCCGGTAGAAGCCCCGATCAGCGAGAGATCGAGGTCGTCTGCCCTCGAGACATGAAGTTCGGGACGGCGGAGCCCCACAACATCGAGCTCGCGCCGCTGCAGACACCCTAGGCCCCCAGGGGTTCTCGGCGAACGTGCGTCGACCTGCGCCGCTGTCCTGTGTAGCTGCATAAGCTCTATACATGAACAGGACTCGAGTGCTCATCGCGGGCGCGGCCGGCCGCGACTTCCACAACTTCAACCTCGTCTACCGCGGCCGCGAGGAGTACCAGGTCGTCGCCTTCACGGCGACGCAGATCCCCAACATCGAGGGGCGCGTCTACCCGGCCGAGTTGGCGGGTTCGCTTTACCCGGAGGGAATCCCGATCTGTCCCGAGGGCGAGCTCGAGGAGCTGATCGAGCGGCACGAGGTCGATGAGGTCGTCTTCGCGTACTCGGACGTGACACACGAACACGTCATGCACCTCGGCTCGCGCGCGCTCGCCGCCGGCGCGTCGTTCCGGCTGATCTCGCCGGCCGAGACGATGCTCACCTCGACCAAACCTGCGGTGGCGATCTGCGCGGTGCGCACGGGCTCCGGCAAGAGCCAGACGACCCGCCACGTCGCGGCGCTGCTGCGCGAGTCCGGCAAGCGCGTCGCCGTCCTGCGCCACCCGATGCCGTATGGCGACCTGACCAAGCAGGCCGTGCAGCGCTTCGAGCGCTACGAGGACCTCGACGCCGCCGACGCGACGATCGAGGAGCGCGAGGAGTACGAGCCGCACCTCGCCGAGGGCAACTTGGTCTTCGCGGGAATCGACTACGCCGCGATCCTCGACCGCGCCGAGCAGGAGGCCGACGTGATCCTCTGGGACGGCGGCAACAACGACACGCCGTTCGTGAAGCCGAACGTCCACATCGTGGTCGTCGACCCGCACCGGCCCGGCCACGAGCTGCGCTACCACCCTGGCGAGACGAATCTCCGCATGGCTGACGTCTGCGTCGTGAACAAGATCGACAGCGCGCCCCAGGAGGGCGTGGACGCGGTGCTCGACTCGATCCGCGAGCACAACCCGAACGCGCGCATCGTGCTGGCCGCCTCGCCGTTCGTGGTCGAGGGCGACGCCTCCGCGATCGCCGGCAAGCGCGTGCTCGCGATCGAGGACGGGCCCACGCTCACGCACGGCGAGATGACCTACGGCGCGGCAGTGCTGGCGGCGAAGGCAAATGGCGCGGCGGAGCTGATCGACCCGCGCGACGCCGCGGTCGGCTCGATCGCGAAGACCTTCGAGGAGTACCCGCATGTCGGCGCGCTCCTGCCCGCGATGGGCTACGGCCGCCGGCAGATGGACGACCTGCGCGCGACGATCGAGGGCTCGGGGGCCGAGCTCGTCCTGATCGGGACGCCGATCGACCTGCGTCGGCTGATCGACTTCGACGTGCCTGCGCTGCGCGTTACCTACCGGCTCCAGGAAGTCGGCGAGCCGACACTCGCCGACGTCTTGCAAGAACACGGCCTGATCGGCGACAGAGCGCTGGTTTGAGCGCAGTCGTCGATCCGGGCGCACCCGGACTGCGGCGCAGACGGTCGACCCGGCAAAGCCGGCTCGACCTGAAGGCGACATCGCAAGCGACGTCGCTGTGACAGCCGTCGTCGCGCTCGGCGGGAACGCACTGATGCGTCCCGGCGAGCTCGGGACCGCTGCCGAGCAGCGCGCCAACCTGCGCGAGGCCTGCGCGGCGCTGCGGCCGCTCCTCGACGAGCGCGAGCTGGTGGTCACACACGGGAACGGGCCGCAGGTGGGCAACGAGCTCCTGCGCCAGGAGCGGGCGGCCGCCGAAGCGCCACAGCTGCCGTTGTATCTCGCCGTCGCCCAGACGCAGGCCGAGATCGGAGCGCTGATCGAGAGCGAGCTCGAGCCGGTCAGCGGCCGGCCGGTCGCGTGCCTGCTGACGCACGTCCTCGTGGCGGAGGACGACCCGGCGTTCGCAGAGCCGACGAAGCCCGTCGGCCCCTTCTACGGCGAGGAGCGGGCGCGGGAACTCGAGCGCGGGCGCGGCTGGACGGTCGTCCACGACGCCGGCCGCGGCTGGCGTCGCGTCGTGCCGTCGCCGGCGCCCTTGGAGATCGTCGAGCTCGAGGCGATCCGCGCGCTGCTCGCCTCGGGGTCGATCGTCGTCGCCTGCGGCGGCGGCGGGATTCCGGCCGCGCGTCGCGGGGCACACCTCGCCGGGGTAGACGCCGTGATCGACAAGGACCGTGCATCGTCGTTGCTGGCGCGCAGCCTCGGCGCAGACCGGCTCGTGATCCTCACCGAGGTGCCGGCCGTCTACTCCGGCTTCGGCACCGCCCGCGAAGAGGAGCTGCGCGTGCTCTCGGTGGACGAGGCGGAGGCGCTCGTCCCTGAGCTCGCGGCGGGGTCGATGCGGCCGAAGGTTGAGGCGTGCGTCGAGTTCGTCCGCGCGACCGGGCACGAGGCGTTGATCACCTCTCCGGCCGCCCTGGGCGACGCCCTCGCGGGCCGCTCCGGCACGCGGATCCGCTAGTCGGCCGAACCGATCCACCCCGGCGCGCGAATCACGCCCGTCAACCGAGCGACCCCAGAGGGAGGAAGGAGGCAGGCCATGACGGCTGTCCTAGGAAGGCGGCACGTGGCACTGGCGGGATTCGCGCTCTTGGGCGCGGCGCTCGCGCTGCTCGTGCTGCGCCTCGGCCCGGGCCCGTCGCCAGCGCAGGCGGCGAGCCACCGTGAGGCGCCGCTGATTGCGAACGACCCGCCGGCGGACATCTCGGACTTCTTCATGTTCCGCAGCACCGAGCCCGGCAAGGCCGACAAGGTCGACCTGATCATGGACGTAATCCCGGGCGAGGAGCCGAGCAGCGGGCCGAACTACTACAACTTCGACCCGAGCGTCGCCTACAGGTTCCACATCGACAACGACCGGGACGGAAAGGCCGACGACGTCGAGTTCGAGTTCCGCTTCACGAGCGAGATCCGCGGCGCAGTGAACGCGCTCGGGCTGCCGCTCTCGTACGTCGGCGGCGTGCCGCCGGCGACGGGCGCGGTAATCCCGCCGATCACGTCGCTCGACTCGCCGGGCCTCGGGCTGCGGCAGCACTACACGATCACGATGATCAAGAACGGCCACCGCACCGTGCTCTCGCCGATGACGGACAAGATCGCCGTTCCGTCCAACGTCGGGCCGCGGACGATGCCGAGCTACGACGACCTCGCCGCGCAGGGAATGTACGACCTGGGCGACGGCGTCCGCGTCTTCGCCGGCCAGCGCGACGATCCGTTCTTCATCGACCTGGGCGCGGCGTTCGACACGCTGAACCTGCGCTCGCCGGCGACGGACATGCTCTCCGGCTTCAACGTGAACACGATCGCGCTGGAGCTGCCGATCAGCATGCTCACGCGCGACCACCGGGGCGCGACAGAGACGAACCAGCCCTGGCTCGGCGCGTACGCGAGCACCAGCCGGCCGAAGGTGACGGTGCTCGGCGACGACGGGCGCGACTGGCACCACGCCCGGCGGTTCGTGCAGGTGCAGCGGCTCGCGAACCCGCTCGTGAACGAGCTGATCATCGGCACGAAGGACAAGGACCGCTGGAATGCGCTCGAGCCGGAGCAGGAGTCGCGGTTCCTCGACTACTACGAGAACCCGCGCTTCGCGCTCGCCCTCTCGCTCGTCTTCGGCGAGCCGGTGCCGGCCACGCCGAGGACCGATCTCGAGAACGCGCTGCTCAAGTACGGCCCGACCGACCCGCGCTTCTCGGAGCTGCTGAGGCTGAACGTCAGCTCCGCGCCGGGCGCGTCGTGGCCGAACGGGCGCAAGCCGACGGACGACGTGACCGACACGGCGATCCAGGTCGTCGGCGGGCCGGCGTTCGCGGGCGCCGGCGACGGCGTCAGCGTCAACGACAAGGTGCTGCCCAACGTGTTCCCGTTCCTGGCGTCGCCGTGGGACGGGCGGAACCGGGTGCACGCGAACCCGTGAGCCGGCAGCGCCTGACGGCGATGGCGGCGGTGGCGGCGGTGGCCGCCACCGCCGCCCTGCTCGGCGGGGCATTGCGCGGGTCTCGCTCGCCGGTCGCCCTCGCCGCTGGGCCGACGCCGTCACTCGGCTCGACGCTCGAGATCGGGCCGGGAAGCGGCGACACTGCGGCGTTGGTCACCAGCCTGCAGGCGCACCTGCGGGCCGATCCGCGCGACGCCCATGGTTACGCGTTGATCGGACTGGCGTACCAGCAACGAGCCCGTGAGACGGGCGACCCGAGCTGGTATCCCCGCTCGGAGCGCACCCTGCAGCGGGCACGGCGTCTCGCACCCGGTGACGCGACGGCGATCGGCGGCCTCGGGTCGCTCGCGCTCTCACGGCATCGCTTCCGCGAGGCGCTCGCGCTCGGACGGCAGGCACTGAGCCTCGCCCCGGGCAGCGCCCGGAGCTACGGCGTCGTCGGCGACGCGCTCCTGGAGCTCGGCCGGTATGCGGAGGCATTCCGCGCCTTCGACACCATGGCGCGGCTGAAGCCGAGCGCAGGCGCCTACGCGCGCATCTCGTACGCCCGCGAGCTCCTCGGGCGTCCGCGCGAGGCGATCGCCGCGATGCGCCTGGCGGTCGACGCGTCTGCGGATCAACCGGAGTCGACCGCGTGGACGCGCGTGCAGCTCGGGAAGCTGTACTGGTCGGTCGGCGACCTTGGCGCGGCTGCCCGCGAGTACCGAAATGCGCTGGCAGCGCTTCCCGGTTACCCGTACGCCTTCGACGCGCTCGCGCAGGTCGAGGCCGCTCGTGGGCATCTCGGAAAGGCGCTCGCCCTCGAGACCCACGCGGTCGCTGCGATCCCGCTGCCGCAGTTCGTGTCGCAGCTCGGCGATCTCTACCGCGCCAGGGGCGACCACGCACGCGCCCGTAGGCAATCCGGGCTCATCCGCGTGATCCAGCGGCTGCTCGCGGCCAACGGCGTCAGGACCGACCTCGAGACGGCGCTCTTCGACGTCGACCACGGGATCCGCCCTCGGCACGCGGTCGTGCTCGCCCGTCGAGCGCGAGCCGCGCGACCGAGCATCGACGGGGACGACGTGCTCGCCTGGGCCCTCGCCCGCACCGGTTCCTGCGGCGAGGCGCTCGTCTACTCGCGGCGGGCCCTCCGGCTCGGCACGCTGGACGCACTCAAGCTCTTCCACCGCGGGATGATCGAGCGCTGCCTCGGCCATCGCGACGCCGCCCGGACCTACCTGAGCCGCGCGCTCGCGCTCAACCCGCACTTCTCGATTGTCTGGTCTCCCGTCGCCAGGAGCGCCCTGCGATGAGGCGGCTCGCTCTCCTCGCGGCGGCGGTCGCGTCGCTCGCGCTCCCGGGGCTCGCGGCGGCGCACCCACTCGGGAACTTCACGATCAACCGCTTCAGCCGTATCGAGGTCTCCGGGCCGCGGCTCTACGTCCGGTACGTGCTGGACATGGCCGAGATCCCGACCTTCCAGGCGGGCCGCATCGACACGGGCACGTACGCACGGCGGGTCGCCCGCAACGCGCGCCTGACGGTCGACAGCCGGTCGGCCGCACTCGTGCCGGTGCGCACGGCGCTCGCACACCCGCTCGGTGCCGGCGGCCTCCACACGACTCGGCTGGAGGTCGTCCTCGCAGGGCCATTGCTATCCGGGCGGGTCTCTGTTTCCTATCATGACAACAACTATAGAGACCGCATCGGCTGGAAGGAGATCGTCGTCGGGGCGAGCACGCCGAGCGTCAGCCAGGAGCTGCGCGCGTACCCGAAGAGCCTGCTGCAGAGCCCGCTCGACACCACCTCGGTCGAGACGGCGCTCGGACCACGGAACGGCCCGGACGTCGTGCCTCCGATCTCGAGCGGCGCGAGCCTGCAGGCGCCGGACCGCGTCGCGGACGGCGGCTTTGCGTCGCTCGTCGGGCGGTCGCACCTCAGCGCCTTCGTGATCCTGGCCTCGATCGCGGCCGCGCTCTTCTGGGGCGCCGCGCATGCGCTCTCCCCCGGGCACGGCAAGACGATCGTCACCGCGTACCTCGTCGGCCAGCGCGGCACGCCCCGCCACGCGGCCGCCCTCGGCCTGATCGTGACTGTCACGCACACGATCGGCGTCTTCGCGCTCGGCCTAGTCACGCTCGCGCTGTCGCAGTTCGTCGTTCCGGACCGCCTGTACCCGTGGCTCAACCTCGTCTCGGGCGCGCTCGTGGTCGGGATCGGCGCATCCGTCCTCCGGGCGCGGTGGCGCCATCGGCGCGCCCACGCAGAAGGCCACGGCCATCACCATCACCACCACCACGCACACGGCTCGGACGCGCAAGGGCCCACGGCGCGATCACTGCTCGCAGTCGGCGTCTCCGGCGGGCTCCTCCCCTGCCCGTCAGCGCTCGTCGTCCTGCTCGCGGCGATCTCGCTGCACCGCATCGCGTTCGGCCTGGTGCTGATCGTGGCGTTCAGCGCGGGCCTGGCCTTGACGATCACCGGCATCGGGCTCGTGGCCGTCCTTGCCCGACGGACGTTCCGGCGGCTCAGCTTCGACGGCCCCCTCGTGGGCCTTCTGCCTGCCGCCAGCGCACTCGTCATCCTCGCGGCCGGTCTCGCGATGACCATCCGCGCTGTCCCGAAAGTGAGCTGACCATGTTCGGACTCGACGACTGGATCGCATCCCTCTCCGACGGCACGACGCTCTTCCTCGTCTGTTTCGTTGCCGTCGTGCTCGGGTTCCGCCACGCGAGCGACCCCGACCACCTCGCCGCCGTGTCGACGCTCATCGCGGGAACGCGCGAGCGCGCAACGGCCGCGGCCGCCCGGCTCGGCCTGGCCTGGGGCCTCGGGCACGCGACGACGCTCTTCGCCTTCGGCGTCCCGATCGTGCTCTTCGAGAGCTACCTCCCGAGCGCGCTCCAGGAGGCCGCGGAGACGACCGTCGGCGTCGTCATCGCCGCCCTCGCCGTCTGGCTGCTCGTCCGCTGGCGGCGCGGGCTCTTTCACCTCCATCTCCACGCGCACGAGGGCTGCCTCCATGCCCACGGCCATGTCCACGGCGCCGACCGCCACCCACACCGGCAAACGCCGACGCGCTCACCCCTCCAGGCGTTCGCCATCGGGCTGGTGCACGGAATGGGCGGCAGCGCCGGCGTTGGCGTGCTCCTGCTCGCCTCGATCCACGACCATGGGCTCGCCGTTGTCGCCCTCGCCCTCTTCGCGCTCTGCACCGCGCTGTCGATGGCGCTGCTCTCGACCGGCCTCGGCTTCACGCTGGACCGCCGCCGGGTCCGGAGCGTCTTCCCCAAGCTCGCGCCCGTTCTCGGCCTCGCGAGCCTCTCCTTCGGAGTCTGGTACGCGCTGGGAGCGCTTCAGGTCGCGCCGTACTATCTCTAGATGCGGGACGGGTCCCACTCGCTCGTGGCTCCGTACGCGCTCGATGCCTTGGACGAGGAGGAGCAGCGCGGCTTCGAGGAGCACCTGGCCACGTGCGAGCGGTGCCGCGAGGAGCTTGCCGCCCTGAGAGAGGCGGCCGCGAGCCTGGCCTACGGAGCGGCCGGGCCGGCACCGCCGAATGCGCTCAAGGACCGGATCCTCACGCAGGCGCGGGCCGAGCGCCCGAACGTCGCGTCGTTGCCCGGCCGCCGCGCCCGCTGGTGGAC
>JBKPFI010000344.1:0-11142 GCA_046728775.1 Actinomycetota bacterium
ATGTAAGCCCGCCCTAGTTCTACTGCGTCGCGGCTGCCGTCGACGCTGCGTCAAACGCTTCAAGGGCCGCCCGCCCGCGCTCGAGCGCGTCGGGCAACAGGTGCCCGTAGGTCTTTTCGATCTGCTCGATGCTCGTGCCCATCATCCGGGCGATCTCGAAGGTGGGGATGCCGGCCGCGATAGCGAAGCTGGCAAACGTATGCCGAAGGGCGTAGGGCGTTCGGTGCTCGAGGCCTGCGGCCCTGACAGCCGGCGTCCACTCGTCCCGCCTCCAGTTGTGCAGGTTAAGCGGGCCACCTGTGAGCGCCGGAAACAGCAGCGGCGTGTCCAGACGTGGGGGAAGGGCTTCCAGGGCGTCTAGAACGCGCTGACGAAGCGGGACGGCCCTCGGGACGCTGTTCGGTGTCTTGCCGTAGCTGCGAACACTCCCGTCGACGTACACCCTTCGGATATGGACTACGCCGTTCGGCTTATCGACGTCGCGCCGCTCGAGGGCCAACCACTCCTCAGGACGTAGGCCGGTTCCGGCGACGATGATCGGTAGGGGCGAGCCGAGCTCGAGCGCCACATCCTCGAGCTCGGCCCACGTGCCGAACGTCTGCACCTCCTTTCGCTTCGGTTCGGGGTTCGGGATCAGGGAGAACGGATTAGCGTCGATCAGCTTCGCCCGAACCGCGTAGTGGCCGACCTGACGCGCTGCCTTGACGATGTGCCAGGCCGAACCCGCCGGTAGCCTCTTCCGCCACGCTCCGAGTTGCGGCGCCATTCCGGTTAGCCGCTCGAGCTTCGTGTCCCCGAAGGTGGCCGTCAGGTACTTCAGCCGCGCAGTGAGCGTGGTGATCGTGTTCGTCTCGGCGACGTGCTGATTGAGGTACTCGTCCACGAGCTCCTGAACAGTCAGTTCGCGGCGGGCGACAGGACCGAGGCGAACACCGTCAAGCACGTGTTCCAGTACCTGCAGCGCCTCCTTACGAGTCTCGAAGCCTCCGCGGCGGCGGCGCGTGCCGTCGGCGTCGTAGTACCTAAATCCCCAGCTGCCGTTTCGCTGGTACAGCTGCCCGCGCTGGAGGCTAGGCATCGTTGTCCCCTGCAAGCCCAAGCGAGTCGAAGTCTGGAAACCACGGCTTGCCGTCGCCCCAGACCATCTCCTCGGCCTGGTCGAAGACTTCTTCCGGGATCCAGCGCTTGAAGACCTCGCTCAGCACGACGGTTTCTCTTTCGATGGCGTCTCGCGTACGCCCGATTTGGTTGTGCTCGAGCGCCTTGTGGAGCGCGAGCAGAGTCGCGAGAAGCTCGGCATCCGGGCAGATGCTGAGTCGATCGTGCAGACGCCCCCTTGCCTCGTCGGTGAGTTGTGCGGGCATGAAGCCCTCCTCTCACGCGAAAGCCGCGGAGGCGCAGCGATTAGGGCGCCGGCCTCCGCGGCGTCGCGAATCGTTACAGAGAGCAAGTGAGCGTGCCCTAATCACGCTGGGACCGATCATGCCACTCGGTCCGGCCCGCGTCTAGGTGACCGGCTGACGCGCCCGAGCTCGAGGATCTCGTTCAGGTCGAAGCGGACCGCGCGGCCGAAGCGGTAGCCCGGAAACTCGCCGCGCTCCCATTTGTCGAGCACGGTCGCCGGCTTGAGGCCGATCGCCTCGGCGAGCTCGCGGGCGGTGACGAGCCTGGCGGTCATGTCGCTCTCCGTGGCCTGCAGCGAAAGTGCCAGGTCAGGCGCCGAAAGGTGTCGAGCCAGATCGCTTCACCCTTCAGCGTGACCCGCTCGCCGCAGCCAGCACAGCGCTTCGGCTGCTCCGGGCCCATCGCCTTCCAGCCGTCGCCACTCATGCTGCCGAGCGCTCCCGCGTCCGCAGGATCAGCTTATGGACGCCCTCGCGTTCCAGCGCTTCGCCGGTGCTGATGTGACCGGCGCGATGGACGGACGCGATGTAGTCGAGGAAGTCCTCGTCGCCGGGGAACGGCGCACCGCCACTACCACCGCGCTCGCCCGAAGGCGTCGCCTTAGGCGTCGTCTCCCGGGGACTGGCACCTTTATGGAGGAATGCGGGTTTGCTTGTTTCGCTTGACGCCTTAGGGAGCCACCATTCCCAAGCCCCGGTTCCACCAAATCCCGTCTTCTCCGTCTCGATGCCGAGTTTCCTCCGTGCCCTTCTCAGCGTCGGCTCGGAGATCCCGACTGCCCTTGCGGCTTTGAGCATCTCTGCGGCTCGGTGCCGCTCACCATCGCCGAGCTCGGCCCGGAGGAAGTCGAGCGCATCGTCTATCGCGGAGCGCTCCTCCTCGCTCGGGCTCACCAGCAGCGCACGGCCGTTATGCGGCGATTCACCGATCAGCTCGAGCTTGGAAGTCTCAACCTCCGGATCGCTCTCGGTCGCCGGCAGGACGATCGGTCGGATCGCGTAGACCAGGCTGGGCGCGAGTGGCGCGACGTTGCACTTGATGTGCGCCAGCACACGCTGGTTGCCCTCCTCGCCCTCGGGGTCGTCGGGGTCGCGGTCGAGCAGCAGAACGCTACGAGCGGCGTTGCCGAAGGCGCCCGAGCCTCCGAGCCGCATCAGGGGCGCCAGGCCCGTTGCCTTGTTCAGATGGAGCAGCGCGAGCACGGCGCAGTTCTGCGACTCGGCGAGCCGATAGAGCGGCGCCAGCGCTCGCCGCACCGACTGGTCCTTGTGTGAGTCGATGTGAATCGGCAGGTGAGCGACGAGCGGATCCACAATCACCAGCCGTGCTTCGAGCTCGGCAACCAGCCGCTCGAGCTCGTCCATATCGTCGGGGATCGCGAGTCCGTCTTCGATGCCCTCGCCCGTCTCGATGCTGACGAAGTAGACGCGATCCAGGTCGGCCTTGACGGCCTCCAAGCGAGGCCGAACCGTCGCCGACGGCGAATCCTCGGCAGTGGCGATCAGGGTAACGCCGGGATTGTCGGCGGCGAGTAGGCATGCCAATTGGCTCTTTCCGAGTCCGCCTACGCCGGCGAGCACGGTCACCATCCGCAACGGCACTCGCCCGGGCGAGAGCCAGTCGACTATCTCGCGGTGAACATCCGAGCCAGTCCGGCCGACTGCACGCCGAGTTGGTCTGTCCGTCTTCGTCCGCTTGTCTAGCTTGTCCGATGGGGATGTGGAATCCAGCCCGAACGTGGTTCGGTAACCCTCGGGAAGGCTCATCGCTTCCGTCCTTTCTGTCGCTTGGCCGGAAGCGGTCCGGCCTCGTTTATGGCCTCGAGCATCTCGAGGTCGATTTGGAGGTACTCCTCGGAATGAGGAAGCTCGGAGCCTCGAAGCGCTCGCTGGAGGACGACGCCGTCGAGATTGGCGGCTCGGACGCGAAGCCCGCGCAGGATGGAGGCGCAGGTATCGACGTCGAGCGCCAGCATCATCGCGGCCCATTGGAGGCGACTGATCTCGTCGTTCACGCCGCCTCGTTCCAGTCGGCGAATTGCACGAGCTCGCGAGCAACGCGAATCGCGATCAGGTCCAGCAGATTGAGGTAGGAGCGAACCCCGCCCTCACTGGCAATGAGGAGGGCCTCGAGGAACGTCAACCAGCCCCGCTGTAGCGGGGTTAAATCAGAATCGTCTGAACCTGGAGGGTCGTCGGCTGAGGGACCGGCGCGGGTTACCCTCGCGGTCGTCCTGCGGTTCGAGCGCGGGCGGGATTCCCGAGCGCGGCAACCGGCGCGGCTCAAAAGCTAGACGTCGAGCACCTTCGCCGGAGCGAGGTGCGTCTGCACATACCAGCGCCGCATCCCCCGCCTGCGCCGCTCGATCGCTCTCAGCTGACGCCGTTCGCTTGCCCGCACGTCACGTGCCAGTTGGTCTTTTTCGCTGCGACCGCTCTCCGCTGCGCGTCGGCGCCGATCAGCGACTCGCGCTGCGAAAGCCGCCTGCGTTCGCCTGATGCGATCGGCCGCTAGCTCGGGAGGCATTGGGTCTCGTTAATCAAGGTGCGAATGAGTAAAGCAGATGGGGGTGACGACATTCCCCCCGGAAAGACGACGACCGCCCGAGGGCGGCCGCCGACACCTTGATGAACGAGCTCTACCTGAGCATTGCCAGGTTACTAATCGTTCGGCCATCACTGCTCAAGGATCTCCTTACGCAGCAACCTGATCCGGTGAGTCACCCACGTGACGCTCTCTCGGAAGTGCGCCGCGATCTCTCGGTCCGTCCAGCCCAAGGACCTCCGAAAGGCCACCTGATCCAGCGTCCAGCGAGCAGCTGGTGTCAGGGAGCTCCGGTCGATCATCGAGGGTAGTGAACTTCGGGAGCTCTCGGACGTGGACCCTGTCTTTGGACTTCCACCTTGTTCTACCCCACGTCTTTCGCTGCCAGTTGACGACCTCCCGCTTGAGCGCGATTGTTGAATAGGCGGGGAAGCCTTTCCGGATTCGTCCGGGTTCGTAGGAGAGCGAAAGCCTCCAAAGCTCGATGAGCAAGTGCTGTTCGAGGTCTTCGCGCTGGTCCCACCGGAGATCGAGGCGACTTCGACCTGCGATTGTCTTGACGAATGCCTCGGCATCGTCAACGTCGAGGATCGCTAGTCGCGCCATTCACCGTCCTGATTGTGATGCATCGGGAGCTGGCACCTCCAGGAATCGTACGGCCGCACCTACATGCGCGGATGGCGTAGCCGAACACAAAGACGAAGGAATGCAAACGACCGCCGACAGAAGCGAGCTGCTCACCGTTCGAGAGCTTGCCCGCGAGTGGAAGCAGCACCCTGCCACGATCTATCGGAAGGTTGCGGCCGGCGAAATCCCGGCCGTAAGGCTCGGCGGTGGAACCTCCGCGCTGCGCATCCCCAGGGCTGCGCTCGAGCGGATCTACGGAGGCGATCGTGCCGCATAGCTGGCAACTCGGCCTTGCTCCAATCCCGCGCTGGTACCTCGAGGTAGAGCCGAGGGAGACAAGGCAGGATGAATTGCCGCCGGCCAAGATCCGGTCGGCGCCGGGCGGTGGGATGCCGGTGCTGTATGGCCGATTCTCGGCTCCCGGAGAGTGGGCGGAGATCAATTCCTCGGTCGAGGGGCACTTCATGGAGCGGATGGGGCCCAACGCCTTCGAGACAACGATCCGTGAGCACCGCGACCGCATTCGGGCTCTTTTCCATCACGGCCTCGATCCTCGCGTCGGGATGCAGGTTCTCGGCCGGATTGAGCGCCTGGAACCAGACACGACCTATGAGGTACCGCTATTCGATACCCCCGAGGTGCGCTCGCTGATCCCGGGCCTGAGGGATGGACAATACGGGTCGTCCTTCCGATTCCAAGCCCGCCGAGACGAGATCAAGAAGCACCCGGGCCGTAGCGACTGGAATCCACGGGGGATTCCGGAGGTGACCGTCACCGAAGCGCGGGTGTTTGAGTTCGGCCCAACGCCGCTACCGGCCTACAAGGGTGCAAGCGCATCGGTGCGAAGCACGGCGCCCGGGATCGTAAATGAGGTGCATGCCTTGGCCTACGGGCTCGGGCAAGGGGAGCGCTGGGCGACACGCTCCAAGCCCGGATGCCGTGGTGTCGTCGAGCGCGAACGCGTCGACGTCAATCAGCCGGCCAGCTGGGAGCGCGAGCGCGACATGACAAGACCGTGGTGGTGGATTGAAGATCGTGAGTTCGAGCCATTGCCGATGACGACACCGAGCCGATGGAGGCCCCTGCCGTGACGCCAAAGCTGCGACAGAAGAGGAACGAGCCGGCCAAGTTCACGCCACCTACCGACACCGTTTATGCGATCTCCGACTGCATTCGGGGTAGCCGCTACGTGCGCCGAGGCGAGCCCCTTCACCGTGATGATCCGATGGTGCGCGAGCTTCCGTCGGAGTTCGAGTATCGCTTCAGGGTCGATCTTCTGGAGGAGGTGAGTGACGATGCCGCCTAAGGCGAATCCATACAGCACGCATGTGCGGAAGTTGCAGCCAACGCCAACATTCGTGAAGGTCCCGATCCCAATGAAGATCAACCCCGGAGGAAAGAAGTAGGCAATGCCTCTAGAACGCGCCCAGTCGTTTTTCTAAGGCGACGAAGGTAGAGGGGAGGGGGCAGGGGGAGCCTCGAAGCGTGGAGAGGGAAAGACCCCTCGCCAGGTTTTGGCGAAACAAACTCTTTCACGAGAAGGTCGAAAAATGATTCCGGCGCGAACGCATAAGCGCTGCCCGCATTGCAGGCGATGGCTGCCATTCGAAGCGTTCAACAAGAACAAGCGAATGAAGAGCGGCCTGAGCTCGTGGTGCCGGGAGTGTCATGTCGCCGCAACGAAACGCTGGCGCAACGCAAACCCGGAACTCATTCGCTGGATGAACGAGCGCAGGCGTCTCGGCGAGCGCGAGCGGCAGTGCGTGGACTGCCAAGGAGTCTTTGCCTACAAGCACGCCAGCGCCGTTCGCTGTCCTGATTGTCGACGCCGGCGCAAGCTTGAGCAGCGGCGGGCGGTGGCCTGATGGCGACCTACGGTCCTAGGTGGCAGGCGCCTTTTAGTTCCTCGAGGGTGGACCTCCGCTTGTATTCCCGCGCGATGCGTGGTTTTATCGTCGCGCCTACCGACCAGGCAAGGTGGAACTAACCCCTCCCCTGGCTTTGGCGGGGCAAGTTAAGCGAAGGCGCCTCTTCCAGGGCGCCTTTCGCTTAGCCGGTGAATCGGCCTCCCCGCCGCCAGGCTCTACGACTTGACGTAGCTGCACAGGAGGTAGAGGATCCGCCTCGCGCGAGCCCGGTTGCCGCCTCTCCCGGGCCGCGGTACTCAACGGAGGGCAAGAGCGGTTCTTCTCTCCCGGCGCGACCCCCGCCGGACGGGCCGCTCTCTCGCCCCTACTCGCCAAGTAGATGCTCAGCTTGCAAACTCCCTCACGGACTGTGAGTCGAGCTAGCTCGGCCCGACGCCGCTGGACAGCTTCACCGCGATGGACGCGTTTTCGCGCTGCTCGAGCACGAACGCGCCGGCAACCTCGTGGCTGGCCAGCGTCAGGTAGCGGTGTGGGTGCGAACGGATGTCCCGATACTCAGCAAGCGAGAGCTCGACGCGTCCGAAGCAGCGGTGATCACTGCACTCGCAGATGAACGGCACCGGCAAGCGCCAGCCGAGCTCGCGGCCCTTCTCTGCGATCCGCTCGTTCGCGCCGCGGAACACGTCCTCCGTCTTCACGCGCTGCGCCTCCAGTTGTTGACCCTCTCAGTGCGATTGTCCACTGCCGGCGATCGAAAACCCTCGCGCACGCAGGACAAGTTCGCCTCGGGCGGCGTGATCGTTTTGAAGCGCCGGGTGGCTTTCTCGAAGGCTGGGTAGCTCTGGAGGCCACCCAGGGGAGAGGAGAAACACCACCCGGCAACCCCTCCTCTTCGCGCAGCACCTCAATTCCCTTCCAAGGTGCGTCTGTCCGGCTGGTCATGGCGGTTTGATTGACCAGTCAGTCGGGAACCGCCGAACCGAGGCGTGCTGACGATAAACCGCCTCAAGCGGCCCCTCTGTGGCTGCCCGGGCGCTGCCGCAGGCACCTGGGTAGGGCCGCCTCTTCTCTCTAGCCGCTAAGTTGCAGCCTTGGGCCGGCGTCCCCGCCGCGCCACGGCACGACCGCCAAGCCCCTCAGCCTCGGCATCCGTCAAATCGAGCTCGGACCCCCTTCCCGGCGTCATTGAACGTAATCCGAACGGTAGCTCCCTTGCCATCCGGAATCTCTTCGCCGGATTGGTCACTTACTCGAATCGTTTTGCGCGCCCTCGCGAGCTTCCTTTGTGATTGGGTTTACTGCCGGACAAAGCACCGGCCCAACAAAGAGCGGCCCTCGTGCGAGGGCCGCTCTAAATCGTTGGATCCTGCTAGCTAGGTGACAGGAACCGTGATCGTGTCGGAGACAACGTTGTCCTCCAACAGGGTGATGGTGGCAGTCGTGAAGCTCACGTCAGTGACTGTCGCCGTCCACTTCGGGTTCGGGCAGGAGCCCGCCGGAGCAACAGGTGTAGTCGTTCTCACGGTGAACGAAGCCTGGCCATTCCTCGGCGTGGGCTGGGGCCCACCGCTTCCTGTCTCGGTGGTGCTGAAGCTCTGACCCGGCGCGACGTTCCCGGCGGGGTTCGTGCAGGTCACGGACGCGGTGCCCGTCGCCGAGACGCGGATCTCGAACGTCGTGCCGCCGAGTCCGGCGACCTTGCCGGAGCACGACACCGTCGTGCCCTGGTCAGTGCATGTCGGTGTGCCGACGAAGTGCCCGCTCTGTGCGAACGCGACCGCTGCGAATGTGAGCGCGGCGGCTGCGGCTGTAGCAAAAACAATGTAATACCGCTTCATACGAAGTGTCCTCCTAGTGAGCTCATCCAGCGGACGAGCTCATCGAAATCAAAAGGTCACCGAATGGGTGAACTGTTCAACGAGATGACTCGGCGCCCGAGAGCGCCGATAGAATCACCCCAAGCACCACCTCCCTCCGTCGTCATTCGCAGGCGTCGGGACACGAGGTCGGTGCACCGCCCCGTCCCACGTGCAAGCGTGGGGCGGGGCCTTTTCGTGCCTAACCTCGCAGGTTGGATCAAGAACGCCACGTCCGCCCTCCCCGGTGGACGCAGCAGCAGTCCTTTTGACCGCCGCAGTCAGGGGATGTTTACTCGCTTGCACACACATTGCAAACAAAGGCATGCAATTCCCGGCCAAAAAGGTCGCAAAGAGCGTGCTTTACCGACTTGCTCGACGCAGGAAATCAAGCCAGGAGGCGTCTGTAAGGTGACCGGCGGGGGCGCTCGCCAGCCTCCAGGGCCGCCAAGCAATCCCGCCGGTTCTTCTTCTAGACGCCGCCGTCGGGTCGTTTTCTTCCATTACTCCGGGTTCCCGCCGGCGCGTCTGAGCCTCCGTCGAGGCGCCAAGGAGCGCAACTTCCTCAAGCAGTGAGCGATGGGGGAGAACCTGCTAGGGGAGCCCTAAGTCGCTTTTTCCTCCACGATCAACACCGGGGGCTGGTCGGCATCGTCGTCGCGCCGGCCGATGACTCGGAGCGTCCTGCGGCCGAGGTAGATGCAGTCGCCTTCACGCCAATTTGGCACCGCAGCCTCTAGCGTCGGAGGATCGGCGGGCTCACCGTCCGCCGTCTCGAGCCTGAATAGGAATCCGAAAGCCATCCGATCTCCCCTTCCGGTCTGGGGCCGGACGGCCGGATAGGAGCATATCGCTCGGGCCCAGTAGGGGCCTAAACGTCGGAATTCGTGCTCGTGGAGCAAAGAGGCGAACTCGCGTGCTCTTGCGCCGATTTGCAGGGAAAGTGTCCACTTCGCACCACTCCCCGCCACGGGCCTACCGACCGCTGAAGCAGTCTGGGGGACTAGAGGTCCCGAGTTCAAATCTCGGCGCCCCGATTGCAGAACTCGCTGGAAAAGGCGGGTTCTCTCGTTCCCGATAACTTTGCATCGTGTCTTGCGCGCTCGCCTTTGGAAACCTGATGGAAACACCTCCGCGGCGCGACTGGCGGGAGCACCACGAACGCGAGCACCGGTTAGACGAACCGAGACTCGGGACAAAAACGCTGCTAATCGCTGGGCGCGCGCCAGTTGCGCGCCAGTTGCGGCGATCGGACCACCGAGGGCCGGTCACGCGTACGTCGTGCGGGAATCCATCTTGCTGTACCTTCCGACGAACTTCGTCTCGCGCTCGCTGTGTTCGAAAGCCGGGTCAAGACTCGGGTGGGGCGAGATCTAAAGACGGCGGCCACCGTGCCTAAGCGTGAGCGGCAGCCAAGTGCCCGCACGTCCAACACGTAGCCCTCTTGCTGCTCCTCAGGGATTCGTGGGAGTGCGAGTTCGACCAGCTGTCGAATCAGCGTGATGACCTCCTGCTCGGAGTAGAGGTCGAAGCCGGGACGCCGCCTCAGGGCGAGTTCCAGCACCCGAGAGGCGGCCGTCAACCGGACTGATTCGCCGCTTGCGTCCTCTGCCAGAGGAACAAGGGAACCACCACCGTGGCGTCGGAGAGCAGTCCGCGAACGCGGTCAGCCGCCCGTTCGCGCTGCTCAACGACGAGCGCGCGAAACGCAGGCTCTCGGACATTCGTCGTGCGACCGTCGCCTTTGAGACCCGCCCGAGACGCCCGGCGGCGGCGTAGCTGGCGCCTGCTGCGAGCGCGCTGATGAGGATCTCGTCGCGATGCCGCTTTCCGTTCGCGTTCGTGCTCATCCGTGCTCATAGAGAAGTATCGCGGCCGCCCTGGTCGCCGTGGCATTCCGCGGTGCTGATTCGGACTTCGCTAGTTAACCCGGCGCGCGCCGTGCCGTAGAGAGCGCCAATACTCCGTCCGATGAAGTGACCTGACGGCGTTGCCCACCACCACGCAAACCGGCATCGGTACGGTGGTTTCTAGGCGAGCAGCGGAATCAGGGTTCGTCGGTCAGGTGCGACGAAGCAGGCTCGGCGTGGTCGTGGAGTATGGCTTGGAGGCAGCGCCGAGACGGGCGCCCTACTTTTCCCTGTCCCTATTCCGCGGCCCGCGCAAGCTCACTGCGGATCTGAGCCGCTACGTCTCGCTCGGCTTGCCGGCAATCCGCCTGATAGCGCTACCCAAGGTCCGAGTCCAGGCTCTCGTCCCTGAAGCGATCAGCGAAGCTCTCGAGCTGTTTAAGGCCTGGCCGAGGCGGTTCGTGAAGATCGCGCCGAAGACGGAGACGCCGATCGAGCCGTCGACCTGCCTGAACAGCGTCGCACCCGAGGTGGCGACGCCGAGGAGCCGGTAGTCGACCGCGTTCTGCGCGGCGAGCACGAGCACCTGCATGCCTCCCTGGCGGCTCTCCTCGACCGACTGGCACAGGAAGGTCTGCAGCGGGACGCTGACGCTGAGGCAGGCGCAGAAGCTCGAGCTCGCCTACAAGCGGGCGCACGGGTAGCGCTAGGGGGCAGTCCTCCTCGGCAGCATCAGCCTAGAATGAGCGGCGGGAAGCTTCCGATGATGAGACGTTCGCGGGCGCCGCGCGCGCGATCGCGATGAGGAGACCGATGAAACTGAGCGTCCTCGGCGCCGCTGGCGCCACCGGCACTCCGCTGGTCGAGCAGGCGCTCGCCGCGGGACATCGCGTCACGGCACTCGTTCGGTCCGGGCAGAAACTGACCATCACCAATCCCAACCTCCATGTTGTCGAAGGCGACGCAACCGACCGCGCAGCGGTCTCCGAGGCC
>JBKPFI010000181.1:0-5922 GCA_046728775.1 Actinomycetota bacterium
GCCATTGCCTGAGTCCTCCTCCGATCGTTGGCGTCGATTCTGTTGAGAACGTTCTCTCTGAGGTTCCGTTGCGTAAACCGGTCCCGTTCTCCTTGTGAGTGATGTCTGCCGTTCGTGGTCAAACGCGGATGGAACCGGCTCGCCGCGGGCGCTACGCTCGTCCCCGCGGGCTCGGGGACAAGGGGGACTAGAGGTCCCGAGTTCAAATCTCGGCGCCCCGATGAACAGAAAGCCCTGCTAGTGCGGGGCTTTTCGCTTACGAGGACGGGATAAGCGCGTTCCAGTTGCGCTCTCTTCGCGCCTAAACGCCGGACGTCAGCCTCCCAGCACGACCAGAAGGATTGTCGCGACGACGAGCATCACCGTTAGCCGTCCGGAATCCTTAGATTTGAGGGCGTAGAATCTGGCAGGCGGAGATGGCAGGCGACAAGGACACAGCCCTCATCGCTGGCCAACTGGCAGAGCTCACCCGCAAGGTTGATGACATGGCGCAGCAGCTGAAGGGACTTCGCGAGGGTGCCGAAGACGCGCAAGAGCGGGCAGATACCCAGCAAGAGCGCATTGACCTCGCAGCGCGAGAACTAGCTGAGGTCAGCGCCCGTCTGCAAGCCGCGGCGAACGCTCTCCGAGAGTCAATCTGACCGGCTTCAAGACCGAGCTCAAGCCAACTCTGCGGCCGATTTCTTCACTCAGGCCGGGGAGGGACGGCGACTGGTGCTCGGCTCGCTGACGTCTCCACCTTGCGCCCGCAAAGCCCGCGGTTTCCGCCAAACTGCTCCGCTTCGCCACCCGTGGCCGGGAGCCCCAATCCAGCCGGGCCGGGACGTCCTGGAGACCGGCCACTGCAGGTGCCAGCCGATCGGCAGCAACGAGACGAGGCCGCCGCCGCTTCGGCCAGCGTGAATCGAACGCCCGGTGCCTTCGCGACCCCCGGCGCTGCCGCTCACGCCTCCACCCGTTCGCTCCGGCGGGTGCCGAACGACCCGGTGAGCCACTCAGTCTCTGCGACCTGCGTCGCGGCGGTAGCCGATCGCCGAGCTTCTCGTTCAACTCTCTCTGCGTGCGCCGCTCGGCGACGGCGCACTCTCATAGGATCCTGACCTTGGGCTCATCTGTTGCTCCTCTTCGATCGAGGCAAGAGCACCCGGACGGGCTCTCTGGAGCACTCGGGCCCGGTCTGGCAGTCGGAGAGGAACCTCAGCCTCGGCGGCTTCCGCGCTAGGTCTACGCGCTGCTTTCGGTGTAGCCGGTCTGAGCGTTGGAGACCGGAAACGAGAAGAGGGCCCGACGTCCGCGGGCCCTCTCGTGAATGGATCGCAGAGACGTTAGGCGGTGCTGTGACCGTCCGCCTTGTGCGCGATCACCTTGCCGTCCGTCACCTTGGGCGGATTCGGAAGCGCGCCTTCGAGCTTCTCGTCGCGCACCCACTGGGCGGCGATTCGGTTCGAATCCGCAGCCTGGACCGCGTTGTCGAACAGGTCGATCGATGTCATGACGCCGTTCTCGGCCTCGATCAGGTAGTAGCCGCTGAAGCCCGGCAGTCTGCTGAGGCTGGGCATCAAGGACTCGCCGGCCTTCTTGCTCAGCTCGGCGGTGCGGCTCCTGTCGATACCTTCGTAGCGGCGGACAGTGGCATGCATGCGGTCTCCTTCGGTTGGAGGAATGGAGCGCGAACCGCCTCGAAGAGGCTCTTCGCAACAAGGAAAAAAGAGAGGCGCGGCGCTTCGGTAAGGCTGCGCGGGCGCAAGACCGTTTTCGCTGCTGAAGACACCGTACAGGCGATTTGTCGCCGGTGCGGTTGCGGCCGCGGAGCGGCCCGAGTTTTCCCGCTAGTAGCGGGGTCTTCCGCCAGAGACCGTCCCCCTGAGTCCGCCTCGGGAGTAGAGTGGTTGGACTGGCCCTGCGGCCAGAACCCCGGCCGAAAGCCCGAAGGCCGCCGACGCGCAAGTGGCGCGCGAGGCGATGAGCGTAGGCGAACAGAGTTCCGACTCGCAGGGCCAGCACCTTGAAGACAGCGTCGATGGGCTGGCGGAGTTCGACTCTCGGCGCCCGATCATGGAAAGTCCCGCAAAGACGGGGCTTTCGCGTTCTTCGAAGGAGAGCGCCCGCACCGGGCTCGACGTTGCTGGCCGCACGAGAGACTCCGGTGCAGGGGCTCTCCCGGTCGGTGACTCTAGTTCAGAGCAGCCTCGCCGAAGCCCGCTCGAAGCCCGCTCTTAGAGAGTTCTTAGGAAATCCTCACGCAGCTCTTAGGTGCGGGCTCTGATCGCACAGTCATCGATTCAAGGGATCCCCAATCCCCTTGGGAGATCGACCGTGATGGGCAGCGCTCGCTCCGGCGGTCGCCGAGCAATGTGCGCGGCCGCTTCCTTCTCCGTCCGCTCGCTCGACGCCGCTGTGAACACGAGCCGTCTCAGCTGCGCCTCGCTCACGGTTCGCTAGAGCGCCGCACCACGAGGGTCAGGCCCTCGATTCGCTCTATGCGAACGGCCTCGCCCACGTCCGCCCCCTCGGCGCAACGCGCCTCCCAGAGCTCGCCGTGCACGCGGACCTGGCCGATCGGGCGGCACGGAGCGACGACCTCGGCGGTCCGGCCGATCATGGCTTCAGCGCCCGTCTGCGGCCGCCAGCGGCGCGCGAGCCGCAAGCCCCAGGTCAGCTCGACCGCCTCGATTCCGAGGCCTGCGAGCACGACGACGAGGTTCCACGGCCAGGGCGCGAAGAACAACGCGAGCAGGACGGCTACGGTCAGCGCCATGACCTGGCCAAGCTCGTGTACTGTCCGGCCCGCGCGGCGTCCGTACGCCGCGCTGCGGCAAACCAGCTACAGGGGAGAGGAACATGCTTCGTCGCATCACCCTGATCGCGTTGTTCGCGATCGTCCTTGCGGTCTTCGCGGAGGCGGCTTCGGCAGATCCGCTGAATGCGAAGAAGTCGGATGTCTTCACCGCCGTCTGTGGCGGCACGCAGCTCGCCGTTTCGGTCAACGGCAACGGTGAGTTCACGCCGGCTCACGTGATCGGAAGCACCTCGGTCTTCATCCCGACGGCGTTCGATCTGACGTTCTCGTTCACGCCGACCGGCGGCGTGACCGAGTCGGAGACGGACACGTCGGCCAAGGCACACCAGCCGAAGAACGCGGTGACCTGCGAGCTGCCGGCCGAGCTGAACACCTTCACGAGCCCCGAGGGCACGTTCACGCTCTCCGGGACCGTGACGGGCTTCTTCACGCCGGCGCGCTAGGAGAAACCCTGCCGACAATCTCCGCCAGGACGGCGGAGTAGTCGCTCTGGCCGCGGCCGCTCGACTCCGCGTCGGCGAGCCACGCACGGGCTGCCGCGGCCAGTCTCACCTCGATTCCCGCCGCGGCTGCGGCCTCGAGGATCAGGTCGGCGTCCTTGTGCGCGAGCGCCAGCGCGAACCGCGGCGGGTACTCGCCCGACTCGAACGCGCTCCGCCGTCGCTCGGCCTGGGCGGACAGGGCCGTGGTCGCAAGGACGTCGAAGGCCGTGTTTCTGGGAAGCCTGAGGCCCTCGGCCAGTGCGAGCGCCTCGCCGAGGACGCCGATCACCCCCACCAGCGTCGAGTTCGCGACGAGCTTCGACGCCGTGCCCGCCCCGAGCGGCCCGACCCGCAGCACCCTGCCGAGCACCGAGAGCAGCGGCGCCCAGCGTTCCACCAGCGACTCCGGGCCGCTCGCGAAGACGTTCAGCGTTCCCTGCTCGACCTCGCTGATGCTTCCGAGCACCGGCGCATCGAGGAGGGAGTCGGCGCGCACCTCCCGCGCCAGCCGCTCGATCGCCGGGGGCCCGACCGTCGACATCTGGATCACCGCCGCGCCGGTGGGAAGGCCGCTCACGACGCCATCTGGGCCCCCGGTCACGGCCGCCAGCGCGTCGCCGTCGCGAACCATGATCAAGACGACCTCGGCGGCACGCGCTGCCTCCGCGGGACTCTCCGCGACCGCGGCGCCCGCGTCCGCCAGCGGCTCGGCCCTCGACGCGCTCCGGTTCCAGACGGTCAGCTCGTGCCCCGCGTCGAGGAGGCGGCGTGCCATCCGCGAGCCCATCGCGCCGAGGCCGACCAACCCGACCGCCGCCATCAGGCGAGCACCTCCGCGGAGCAGCCGAACACGAGCGCGGCATGGACATCCTGTGGCTCGACACCTGCCAACGATCGGTGCTCGAGCTTCGCCTCGACGTCGGGCCAGCGCTCCAGCCCCAGCGCCGCGGCGCCCTCGTCGGCGCCGCAGCAGAGCAGCGTCGAGACCGAGATCACGTTCCGGCGGCCTGCGCGGCGGCGCGCGATGCCCTCGAGCTCACGCAGCTCCTCGAGTGGGTCGATCCGGACGTTGGAGTCCGAGCCGATGCACATCCCGATCCCTCGCTCGCAGATCTCCGCAGCCGGGACGAAGCCGTCGCCGAGGTTGGCCTCGGTCGTGGGGCAGACGCAGACCCGCGCCCCGGCCTCGGCGAGGAGGTCGAGCTCGCGCTCGTCGGCGTGCGTGGCGTGGATCACCGTCGTGTGCGGCCCGAGGCAGCCGGCTTCGGCCAGGAGCTCGATCGGCCGCAGGCCGTGCTCCGCGAGGCACTCCTCGATCTCGCGCGGCTGCTCGTCGGCGTGGACGTGCAGCGGCAGCGACTCGCGCACCGCGTAGGCGCCGAGCTCCTCGAGCCAGTCCCGGGGACAGGCCCGAACGGAGTGCGGCGCGAGCCCGACGCGGACACCGGTGGCGCGCACGGACTCGAGCTGCTCGAGGTACTCGGCCACCGAGCCCTGCCGGAAGCGCTCGAGCCCGCCGCGCCCGTACGCGGCCAGCAGCAGGACGATCTCGATCCCGGCCTCCGCCGCGGCTTCCACCGCGGCATGCGCCTCGGTAAGGCCGCGGTAGTGGAACTCACCCACGGCCGTGTAGCCGGCGTCGAGCATCTCGCGGTAGACCTGGACGTAGCCGCTGCGAACCTGCTCGGGGACCAGTCCCTCGGCCAGGGCGAGCATGGTGTCTCGCCAGCCCCAGAAGTCGTCGCCTTCCGTCCGGCCGCGCAAGGCGCGCTGGAAGGCGTGGCTGTGGGCGTTGACGAAGCCGGGCAGCGGGAGCGTCTCTGCCATCGCCGTATCCTTTCACCGTGGCCGCCAGGGCCGTACCTGCTCCACTCGCGCAGATCCCGAACGCGCTGACCCTCGCGCGCCTCGTCCTGATCCCGGTCTTCGTCGTGCTCGTTCTCGCCTCCGACGGCGGCCACAGCTGGCCGGCGGCGATCGTGTTCGGCGTCGCGGCCGTGACCGACCAGGTCGACGGCTGGCTGGCGAGGCGCTGGCGGGTCGAGTCGAGCTTCGGCAAGCTGGCCGATCCGCTCGCCGACCGGTTGATGATCGACGCGGCCGTGATCCTGCTCTGGCACGCCGGCCGGCTCCCCTGGATCGCGCTCGTCATTCCCGCGCGTGACGTGGCGCTCGTCGCGGGGTACAAGCTCGTCGTGGACCGCGGCTACGACTTCTCCGTCAACCTCGCCGGCAAGGCGGCCACGTGGCTGCTCTACGCTTCGCTCGCCTTCGTGCTGGTGACATCCCAAGGCACCGACTGGCCGCTCTGGATCTTCTGGACGGGCGTCGGCCTCGCCGTCGTCGCGCTCGGCGGGTACCTGCTCAAGGCGAGACTGGAGGTGCGGACGTGAAGGCGGTCGTGATGGCCGGCGGCGAGGGCACGCGCCTGCGCCCGCTGACGTCGAACCAGCCCAAGCCGATGGTGCCCATCGTCGGCAAGCCGTGCATGGAGCACATCCTCGAGCTGCTCAAGCAGCACGGCCTGGAGGACGTGATCGTCACCGTCGCCTTCATGCCGCAGGCGATCCGCAGCTACTTCGGCAACGGCGACAGCCTCGGCGTGCAGATCGAGTACTCGGTCGAGGAGTCGCCGCTCGG
>JBKPFI010000246.1:0-4379 GCA_046728775.1 Actinomycetota bacterium
TCTCCTACCACGTCGGCTTCTATGGCTTCTCTCTCTGGCTCGTAGGGATGGCCGTGGTCGTGATGGCGGCGGCGATCGGCTACGCCTTCTGGGCCGGCCGCGAGCGGCCGCGCGCCTACTACGGCCTGATGCTCCTGCTGACGGGCGCGATCGTCGGCGTCTTTGTGGCCCAGGACCTGCTGCTCTTCTACGTCTTCTGGGAGGCGATGCTGATCCCGCTCTACTTCCTCGTCGGAGTGTGGGGCGGCGCGGGGCGGCTGCGGGCGACGCTGCTGTTCGTGATCTACACGATGGCGGGGTCGCTGCTGATGCTGGCGGCGGTGATCGCGTTCGGCCTCTCGGCGGGCACCTTCGACCTCGTCGGCTCGGGCACGAGTGGCAGCGACTGGATCTTTCTCGGCTTCATCGCGGCCTTCATCGTCAAAGCGCCGCTCTTCCCGCTGCATGCGTGGTTGCCGGACGCCTATCGCGAGTCGCCGCCCGAGGTCGCGGCCGTGCTTTCCGGCGTGGTCTCGAAGGCGGCCGCATACGGCTTTCTGCGGATCGCGATCTCGAAGTTCCCGGAGCCGGTCTCGGACTTCCGAACGCCGATCCTCGTGCTCGCGGCCTGCGGGCTCATCTACGGGTCCCTGCTCGCCTTCCGCGCGCCCGACCTGCGCGGCGTGATCGCCTACTCGAGCCTCGCGCAGATGGGCCTGATCACGCTCGGCCTCTTTGCCGTGAACGACCTCGGGCTGAACGGCGCCGTCCTGCAGATGGTCAACCACGGCCTGATCTCGGCCACGCTCTTCCTGCTGGCCGGAGGGATCGAGCGGCGCACGACTACCGGTGAGCTAGCTCGCCTTGGGGGGATGGCGCGGGGACGGCCCGCGCTCGCCACGGTGCTGATGACCACGGGCATCATCGCCCTTGCCGTCCCGGGCTCGGCCGCCTTCGCAGGCGAGTTCGCCATCCTTGCGGGGGTGTTCAACACCGGCTGGGGCTACGCCGTCGTCGGCGCCGTCGCGATCGTCCTCGCCGCGATGTACATGCTGCGGCTGATCTCGGCGGTGCTGCACCAGAGCCCGGGCCCGGCGGTTCCAGAGGCCGCGCTCGACCTGCGGCCCGCCGAGCTGAGCGTGCTCGTGCCGCTGGTCGGGATTCTGCTCGTCCTCTCGGCCTGGCCGGCAGCGATCACCGACCACTCGTTCGGCAGCAGCCCGACGGCGGCTCTCGACAACCAGTTCGCCGGAACCGAGCAAGCGGCGAGCCGAGTCGTCATCGAGGTCGGGAGAGCGGCCAGCTCTCCATGACGCTCGCGCTCGCCACCCCGCCGATCGACTGGGCCGCCATCTCGCCCGCGCTCGTGCTGCTCGCCGCGGGCGGCGTGAACCTGCTCGTCGCCGTGCTCGTCCCGCGCGGCGACAGGCGCGTGGTCGCAGCGATCGTCTGCGCACTCGGGTTCGCCGGGGCGCTGGTCGCTGCCGCGGTCCTCTACGCCGACAGCGCGGACGCGCACGGCGTGATCGCCGATGCGATCCAGCGCGACCGGCTCGGGGCGCTCGCCACGATGATCGTCGCGGGGGCGGGCCTGCTCACGATCGGCGTCTCGTTCAGCGAGCGCATGGCCGACGACCACATTGCCGAGTACTACGCCCTGCTCGCCTCGGTCGGGGCAGGCATGGCCTTCCTTACGACCGCGAGCACGCTGCTGACGCTTTTCCTCGGGCTCGAGTGGTTCTCGATCGGGCTCTACGTCCTCTGCGCGATCGACCGCGACCTCGAGGGCTCGCTGGAGGCGGGCCTGAAATACCTGATCGTCGGCGGCTTCGGCTCCGCGATGCTGCTCTTCGGCTCCGCGCTCGTCTACGGCGCGACCGGGCGGCTCGAGTTCCACGAGATCGCCCGGGTGGTCCAGCAGCAGGGCCTGAGCCACGACGCGCTGCTCGTCGCCGGGCTCGCGCTGGTGATCGGCGGGCTCGGCTTCAAGGCCTCCGCCGCCCCCTTCCACATGTGGACGCCGGACGTCTACGAGGGCGCGCCCACGCCCGTGACGGCTTTCATGTCGGCGGCGACGAAGACGGTCGCGCTCGTGTTGACGCTGCGCGTGCTCGTGACCGCGTTCCCGCAGGAGGCGCGGCTCTGGACGATCGCCGTCGCCGTGATCGCCTGCGCCTCGCTCGCCGTCGGCAACCTCGCCGCCCTCGTGCAGACGAGCCTGAAGCGGATGCTCGCCTACTCCTCGATCTCCCACGCGGGCTTCATGCTGATCGCGATCGCGGCGAACAACGCGCTCGGCGCGCGGGCGCTGCTCTTCTACCTGATCCCGTACTCGGCGATGTCGGTGGGCGCCTTCGCCGTCGTCGCCGCGCGCGAGCGGGAGCTGAACCGCCCCGTCACCTTCGACAACCTCGCCGGGTTCGGCTGGGAGCGCCCCTTGCTCGGCATCTCGATGACGGTGTTCATGCTCGGCTTCGCGGGCCTGCCGCTGACCGGCGGCTTCGTGGGCAAGTTCTACGTCTTCGCCGCGGCATACGAGCACGGCTGGACGTGGCTCGTGATCGTCGGCGTGGTCGCCACCGCGGTCAGCCTCTACTACTACCTGGGCGTGATTCGGGCGATGTTCATGCGTCCCTCGGAGGAGCTGCAACTGGCTCCGGTGGCAGGCGGGTCGCCTCCTCGGGAGCTCGCGCTGCAGACCGCCGTCGCGGCTGCCCTCGTCGTCACCGTCGGCACCTTCTTCGCCGTGCAGCCGCTGATCGACGGCGCGAAGCACGCCGCCTCGGCGCTGTCCTTCTAGCGCGAGCGGAACTCGGCCGCCACGGCAACCGCGGCCTGCACGCAGAAGACGGCCAGGCAGCCGAGCAGCGCTGAGCGGGCGAGCGCCGGCACCGCTCCTTCGGTGACCGCGGGCGCGCGCACCGCGGCGCCGGCGACGACGAGGGCCAGGACGAGCGTCCAGAGCACTAGGTGCACGTGGTCCGTGCTCGCATCGAGCACCCGCCCGAACGCGTCGAGCGCGGCCACCGCGCTCGCCGGCACGGCGAGCAGCAACGCGTAGAACGCCAGCCCGTGTGCCCCCGCGGCGTCCGCCGCCGCTGCTGCGATCACGAGCCCGACGGGTGCCGCTCGGCGACCCATCCCGAAAGGTTCGGCGTTCGATCGGACGGTCCTTCGTTACGCTCAGGCCTCCCGTGAGAAAGGAGCGCGAATGGCCGATGTGTCGGTGACCTGGCTGGGTCATGCGAGCTTCCGGGTGGACTCCCCGGGCGGCAAGCGGATCTACGTCGACCCGTGGCTCGGCAACCCGAAGTGCCCCGACTCCGAGAAGGAGCCGGAGCGGATGGACGTCATCGCGCTCACGCACGGCCACAGCGACCACGTCGGCGAGACCGTCGAGCTGAGCAAGCGGTTCGGCCCCGAGATCGTGGCGAACGTCGAGTTGAAGGGCTGGCTCGGGAACCAGGGCGTGGACGTCGGCGAGATCCCCGGCCCGAACAAGGGCGGCACCGTCGAGGCCGCCGGCGTGAGGTTCACGCTGGTAAACGCCTTCCACTCGAGCTCCTCGAACGACGGTGACTACCTCGGCGAGGCGGCCGGGATCGTGATGGAGCTGGAGAACGGCACGAAGGTCTACTTCGCGGGCGACACCTGTGTCTTCGGCGACATGCAGCTGATCGGCCGGATCTATGCGCCGGACGTCGCGGTGCTGCCGATCGGCGGGCACTTCACGATGGACCCGCGCGAAGCAGGCGTCGCCCTCGAGCTCCTCGGAACGAAGCGCTGCATCCCGTGCCACTACGGCACCTTCCCGCTCCTGGCGGGGACTCCGGACGAGCTGCGGCGGCACGCTCCGGGCGTCGAGGTGATCGCGATCGAGCCGGGGGAGACGACCACGGTTTGAGAGAACGCTGGTTCGGCGCCACGGGCCGGACGGTCCCGGAAATCACGGTCGAGGGGGAGTTGGAGCTCGACGACGCGCTCGTGCTGGACAACGTTTCCGACGAGACGGCGCTGAAGGAGGCGCACGAGGCGGGGCGACCCGTCGTCGTCCGTGCGGACTCGGCGGAGGCGGTGAAGCGCGCGCTCGCTCGGCCCGAGGTTGCCTCGGTGCTCGTTCCCAAGTCGAAGCGCGAGCTGCTCGACCTCGACCTCACCGAGCTCACCTATGGCTAGAGGCAGACAGAAAGGGTCAGCCCTCACCTATGCATCGCTGTGCAGTAGACGGCCGCACGGACAGGGCCCGTGCGGCCTCTCTGGTCGGCGCCGCCGAGTCGGCGCCTCGGCTGAGCTCGTAGCGACGTACTCGATCGCGGCCTGCGACCTCGAGGCGCAGCAGTGGGGCGTCGCGACGCAGTCGAAGTTCCTCGGCGTCGGCTCGGTGGTGACGTGGGCGGAGC
>JBKPFI010000424.1:0-3197 GCA_046728775.1 Actinomycetota bacterium
GCGCCGCGGTTCCGGGCGACCAGCTGCGTGTCCTCGGCGACGTTCTCGGAGAACCGCGTGCACCGGTAGCAGAGGATGCAGCGCTCGCGGTCGAGGGCGATCGTCGGCGAGATCGGGATCGGCTTCTCGAGCGTTCGCTTCGCGAACTCCATGCGGGTGTTGCTGGGCCCCCAGCGAAAGGTCAGGTCCTGGAGCGGGCACTCGCCGCCCTTGTCGCAGACCGGGCAGTCGAGGGGATGATTGACGAGGATGAACTCGAGCGTGGCGTCCTGGCCCTCGGCGGCCTTGGCCGAGGTCTGGGCGGTGCGAATCGCCATCCCGTCCTGCGCGGTCATCGTGCAGACCGCCTGGAGCTTCGGCATGCCCTGCACTTCGCAGAGGCACATGCGGCACGCACCCACGGGCGGCCCGAGCCGCGGCTCGTAGCAGAAGACCGGGATCTCGATTCCGGCCGCGAGCGCGGCCTCGACGATCCCTGTGCCCTTCGGCACCTGTACGTCGCGGTCGTCGATGGTGACGGTGACCAGCTCCGGCGCGCTCAAGTCACACCTCCGTCACCGTGCCTGACGCCGGGGATTGGGCGCCGGCGCGGGCGATGTGGAACGTTGATGACGCTTCCGTTTCTGTGTCTGACACCGGGGTTCGTCACGCCGGGACCTCCGCAACCGCTGCATGAGTGTGCTGGTCCGAAGGCGCGAGGATGCCGTCGAGGGACGAACCGCCGCCGTACGGGCAACGTCCCTGCTCGACGTGCGAGGCGAACTCGTCGGGCCACTTCTCCAGGTAGCTCCGGACCGGCCAAATGGCGAAGTCGCCGAGTGCGCAGAGCGACTTTCCCTCGATGCGGTCGCAGACGGAGTGCAGCAGCTCGAGGTCGCCGGCCTCGCCGCGGCCGTCCTCGAGCTTCTCCAGCAGCTGCACCATCCAGCGCGTTCCCTCGCGGCAGGGCGTGCACTTGCCGCACGACTCGTGCATGTAGAACTTCGTCGAGCGCAGCGCCAGCTGCACCATGCAGCAGCGGTCGTCGACCACGATCAGCGAAGCCGCGCCGAAGAACGTCCCGATCGCGCCGAGCGAGTCGTAGTCGAGCGGCACGTCGATCTGGCGCGCCGTCAGCGCAGGCACCGATGAGCCGCCCGGGATGACGGCCTTCAGCTCCCGCCCGTCCGCGATCCCGCCCGCATGCGTGTAGATCAGCTCGCGCATCGAAGTCCCGAGTTCGAGCTCGTAGTTGCCGGGGTTCGCCACGTTCCCCGAGATGGAGAAGATCGCCGTGCCGGGCGAGCTCGGGGTGCCGGTCTTCGTGAACTCCGACGCGCCGAGCTCGATGATCGCCGGCACGGTCGCGATCGTGCAGACGTTGTTGATCTGCGTCGGCGCCCCGTAGAGACCCTGAAGCGGCGGAAACGGCGGCCGCGGCCGCGGCTGCCCGCGCCGGCCCTCGAGCGAGTCGAGCAGGGCGGTCTCCTCGCCGCAGATGTAGGCGCCCGCGCCGCGATACACGGTCACGCGCACGTCGCCGAAGATCCCCGCCGCCTGGGCCTCGTCGACCGCGCCCTGCAGGATCTCGTACTCGGTCAGGTACTCGCCGCGGATGTAGATGAACACGTCCTTCGACTCGATCGCGTGCGCGGTGATGAGACAGCCCTCGAGCAGTCGGTGCGGCACGCGCGCCATCACCTCGCGGTCCTTGAACGCGCCCGGCTCGGACTCGTCCGCGTTGACGACGAGGTACTTCGGCTTCGGGCTCGCGCGGTCGATCAGCGAGGCCTTGCGGCCCATCGGGAAGCCCGCGCCGCCGCGGCCGCGCAGGGTCGCCGCCTGCAGCTCGGCGATGAGCGCATCCGCCGTCATCGCCCGCGCCTTGGGCACCTGCTCGTAGCCGCCGATCGCGCGGTACTCGGAGAGCTTCGTCAGGTCATGCTCGTCGGCGCCCGCGAGCAGCATCGACCTAAGCCCCACGGACGTCCCCCACGATCGCGGGCACGTCCTCGGGCTTCACGTGCTCGCGGTAGCGGTTGTCCACCGCGACGACGGTTGCGTAGCCGCAGCCGCCGAGACATTCAAAGGTGCGGAACGTGATCTCGCCGTCCGCGGTCGTCTCCCCGGGCGCGACCCCGAGCTCCGCCTCGAACGCCTCGACGACCTGCTGCGCCCCCGAGAGCGCGCACGAGAGGTTCGTGCAGACCTCGATCATGTGCCGCCCCACCGGGGCCAGGTGGAACATGTCGTAGAAGGACGCCACGGCCTGGCAGTAGCCGGGCGTCAGCCCGAGCGCGTCGCCGACCTCCTCGAAGGCCTCCTGCGGGAGCCAGCCGCCGTGCCGCTCCTGCGCCAGCCGCAGGGCGGGGATGATCGCCGTGAGCGAATCCGGGAACTGCGCAGCGACCTCACGGATCTCTTCCGTGAGCGAGCGCCTGCTCATCCAGATCTCCCGAGCGAAGCGATGGGACAAACCAGCCCCGCGGAACATGCGGAGCAGTCTTCGCGGTCGATCATCGGTCGCACTCCCCCATGACGGTGTCGAGCGAGCCGACGATCGCGATCAGGTCGGCGACGAGCGCGTCCGACATGCACGTCGCGGTCGCCTCGAGCGCGACCAAGCTCGGTGCGCGGAACTTCACCCGCCACGGCTTCGGCCCGCCGTCGGAGACGACGTAGCAGCCGAGCTCCCCGCGCGGCGACACGACCGGCACGTAGACCTCGCCCTCGGGCACACGGAAGCCCTCGGTGACGATCTTGAAGTGGTGGATGAGCGACTCCATCGAGGTGTGGAGCTCCTCCCGCGGCGGCAGCACGACCTTGCGGTCGTCCGCGATCCAGGGCTCGCCCTCCATCTCCTCGAGCCGGTCCAGGCACTGGGCGACGATGCGGGTGGACTCCCGCATCTCGTCCATGTGCACCTTGTACCGGTCCCAGACGTCGCCGTTCTCGTAGACGGGCACGTCGAACTCGACCTGGTCGTAGAAGAGGTACGGGTTCGCCTTGCGCAGGTCCCAGTCGACGCCCGAGCCGCGCAGCACGGGGCCCGTCTGGCCGAGCGCAATCGCGTCCTCCGCCGAGAGCAGCCCCAGACCCTTCGTGCGCTCGAGCCAGATCGCGTTCTGGTCGACGAGCGCCTCGTAGTCGTCGACCGCCTTCGGCATCCAGCGGACGAACTTGCGCGCCTCGGGGAAGAAGCCGCGCGGGATGTCCTC
>JBKPFI010000248.1:0-4731 GCA_046728775.1 Actinomycetota bacterium
GGTAACCCATTGGTTCCCCCCTGGGCCCCCTCCTACGCCGTCCCACCCCCACCAGTCGTCGGTCGCTCCGGCCGAGCGAAGCTCGCCCTCCGCGGCAGCTCGTGGTGATCAAACTCTCTTCCTCCCTTCGCCGGTGCGAACCGGATCAGGTTCGACGGGTGTGATCTCAGCCCGAAGGCACCCCGGTGTGGCCAGGCTAGCATCGTCGTCGTGGGCAACGTGGCGCGCTACGACGGCCTCGCGGAGTGGTACCGGGAGTTCCGGCCTGCTCTTGGCGACGAGGAGCTCGACGCACTCCACCGGCTCCTCGGCCCCGGGAGCGGACGCTGCCTCGACGTCGGCTGCGGCACCGGTGTCCCGACCCTGGCGGTCGCGGAGCTCGGCTGGACGGTGGTCGGCGTCGACGTCTCGGCGGACCTGCTCGTGGTCGCGCGAGCGGCCGGGCTCGACGTCGTGGAGGCAGCGGCCGACGCCGTGCCCTTCGAGGACGACAGCTTCGACGCCGTCGTCTCGGTCTGGACACACACCGACATCGATGACTTCACGGCCGCCGTGGCCGAAGCGGTGCGGGTGCTGCGGCCGGGCGGACCGTTCGTCTACATCGGCGGCCACCCCTGTTTCGTCGGCCCGCACTCGCTCTTCGTCGGCGCCGAGAACGTGCCCGAGTTCCACCCCGGCTACCGGCCGTCGAGGCCCTACGACGCGACGGCACCCGGGGTCGGGAATCCCGACGGGCTGCGCGTTCGGGTGGACTCGGTCCACCTCACGCTCCACGACTTTCTCGCCGCCTTCACCGACGCCGGACTGCGCCTCGAGCGGTTCGAGGAGCTCGGCGACCGCGACTACCCGCACGTCGTCGCACTGCGGGCGCGCGCGTGACCGTCGCCACCGCGCGCTGGGACGACCTGCTGCAAGGCGAGGAGCTGGCGTACCTCGGCACGGAGGAGGCGCGGGAAGCACGGCTCGCGCCTCTGCCCGAGGTGCTGCACCCGCGCGTCCGGGAGGCGCTCGCCGCCCAAGGGGTCGAGGCGCTGTACTCGCACCAGGCCGAGGCCTGGGAGGCGGCGCAGCGAGAACGGCATCTGATCGTCACGACCGGAACGGCGAGCGGCAAGACGCTCGCGTTCAACCTGCCGGTACTGGATGCGCTGGCCCGGGAGCCGAAGTCGCGCGCGCTCTACCTGTACCCGACGAAGGCGCTTGCGCAGGACCAGCTGCGAGCCCTCGGCGCACTCAGGCTGCCCAAGCTACGGGCCGCGATCTACGACGGCGACACGGCGGCCGACCGCCGCTGGCAGGTGCGCAGGTGGGCGAACCTGATCCTCTCGAACCCGGACATGCTCCACGTAGGCGTGCTCCCCCACCACGACCGCTGGGGCGACGTGCTCTCGAACCTCGCCTACGTGATCGTCGACGAGGCGCACGTCTACCGCGGCGTCTTCGGCTCGCACGTCGCCAACGTCCTGCGCCGGCTGAGGCGCCTCGCACGCGTCTACGGCGCCGAGCCGCAGTTCCTGCTCGCGTCGGCGACGATCGCGAACCCGGGCGAGCTCGGCGCTCGGCTGATCGGGGCCGAGACGGCGGTGATCGGAGACGACGCGGCGCCGCGCGCCGAGCGGACCGTGGCGCTCTGGAACCCACCGGTGACGAACGAGGAGCTCGGCCTGCGGGCGAGCCCGCTCGGCGAGGCGTCCCGGCTGCTGGCCGACCTCGTCTCGCGCGAGCTGCGCACGCTCTGCTTCGCGAAGAGCCGCCGCGCGGCCGAGCTGATCCACCGCTTCACGGCCGACCGGCTCGGCGACGACTCGCTCCTCTCCCCGTACCGGGCGGGCTACACGCCCGCACAGCGGCGGGAGATCGAGCGGCGGCTGCTGGAGGGCGAACTGCTGGGCGTCTCGGCGACGAACGCTCTGGAGCTCGGGATCGACGTCGGGCTGTTGGACTGCGTCATCTCGGTCGGGTTCCCGGGCACGGTGGCCTCGCTTCGCCAGCAGTGGGGCCGCGCCGGGCGCCGCGGGAACGGGCTTGCCGTGCTCGTTGCGAGCGAGGACGCGCTCGACCAGTACTTCATGCGCGAGCCGCGCGCGCTACTCGGCAGGCGGGTCGAGGCGGCGATCCTCGACCACGAGAACCCGCGCGTGCTCGACGGCCACGTTCGGGCCGCCGCCTTCGAGGCGCCGCTAGACGACGCCGACCGGCAGGTGCTGGGCGGCGCGGCCCTGGAACGCGCGGAAAAGCTGCCCGAGCTGCGGCGCACGCAGGCCGGCTTCGTCTGGGCGGGACGCGACTACCCGGCCGCGCGGGTCGCGCTGCGGTCGACCGGGCCGGAGTCGTTCGCGGTCGTCGACGCGGTCAGCGGCACGGTCCTCGGCATCGTCGAGCAGGAGCGCGCGTACTCCACGGTGCACGACGGGGCCATCTACCTGCACCTCGGCGAGAGCTACCGCGTCCGCGAGCTCGACCTCGTCTCTCGCACCGCGGTAGTCGAGCCGTTCTCGGGCGATTACTACACGCAGGCGAAGGTGGAGACGACGACCGCGATCGTCGAGCCGCGGCGGACCGAGCGGCGGCTCGGCCTCGACCTCTCCTTCGGCAGCGTCGTCGTCACCGACCAGGTCGTCGGTTACCAGAAGAAGTCGATCCAGACGCAGGAGAGCCTGGAGCTGGTCGCGCTCGAGCTCCCGGAGACGGAGTTCGAGACGGAGGCCGTTTGGTTCCTCCCTGAGCCGTGCATGCTCGACGGGCTGGAGCGGGAGCCACGGCTCCTAGGGGCGCTGCACGCGGCCGAGCACTCGCTGATCGCGCTGCTGCCGCTGTGGGCGATGTGCGACCGCTGGGACATCGGCGGGCTCTCGACGAACCTCCACTTCCAGACCGGGCGCCCGACGATCTTCGTCTACGACGGCCATTCGGGCGGCGTCGGGATCACCGAGCGCGGCTTCGAGGTCTTCGAGGGCTGGGCCGGCGACACCGCCAAGCTGTTGCGCGGCTGTCCCTGCGACCACGGCTGCCCCTCGTGTGTTCAGAGCCCGAAGTGCGGGAACCTGAACGAGCCGCTGGACAAGGCGGGTGCGCTCACGCTGCTCGACCGAATGCTGGCCGCGGCCCAGCAGCAAGCACGCGTGAACCTTTAGGCGTACCATCGACCCCATGGCGCTGCTGCTGATCCTGTTGGCGCTCTTCGGGGCCGTCTTCGCCGGGTTCGGCTCCGGATCGAGCCACTCGAGCAGTCCGCAGACCCGGCCGAGCGCGAGGACCACCACGAAGGTCCAGAAGTCGGTTACCCGCACGCACGTCACCGTTCGCGCACGTGCGCCCGCGAAGTCGTCGGTCTCCTGCACCGCCCGCACGAGGATCAAGGGTGCCTCGGTCCAGACGAGCCGCCACTGCCGCTACAGCCCGCCGGTTATCCCGTAGCTGTCGATTCCGCGCCCGCTCGTTCGTCGTACTCTCGTAAGCGACCGAAGGAGGACACCGTGCAGTACGCGCTCTTGATCTACGGCTCCGGCGAGGGCTGGGAGCAGCTGAGCAAAGAGGAGCAGCAGGCCCAAACGCAGGAGTACATGGCGCTCGGCCAGAGCCCGGAGACGCGCGGGGGCGCCGATCTCGGCGACCTCTCCAGCGCCACGACCGTCCGCGTCAACGACGGTGAGGCCCTCACCACCGACGGCCCGTTCGCCGAGACGAAGGAGTACCTCGGCGGCTTCTATCTCGTGGAGTGCGAGAGCCTCGACGACGCGATCGCGTTCGCCGCGAAGATCCCCGCGGCCCGGAACGGAGGAGCGATCGAGGTACGGCCGGTGGTGGAGCACTGAAGGAGCTCGAGAGCGTCTTCCGTGCCGAGTGGGGACGCGCTCTCGCGAGCCTGATCCGCGTCCTCGGCGACTTCGACCTCGCCGAGGACGCGCTTCAGGACGCCGTCACGATCGCGCTCGAGCGCTGGCCGGCTGAAGGGACGCCGGAGCGCCCCGGCGCCTGGCTGCTGACGACGGCGCGGAACCGCGCCATCGACCGGATTCGCCGCGACCGGACCCTCGATCGCAAGACCGAGCTGCTCGCGGCGCTGGAGCCTGGGGAGCCGGAGGAAGCAGACGTGATCCCGGACGAACGACTGAGCCTCATCTTCGCCTGCTGCCATCCGGCGCTCGCCACGGACGCGCAGGTCGCGCTGACCCTCCGCACGCTGGGCGGCCTCACCACCGAAGAGATCGCGCGCGCCTTCCTCGTGCCGGAGCCGACGCTGGCCCAGCGGCTGGTGCGCGCGAAGCGCAAGATCCGGGAAGCCGGGATCCCGTTCCGCGTCCCGCCCGACCACCTGCTCCCCGAGCGCCTGCGCGCGGTGCTCGCGGTCGTCTACCTGATCTTCAACGAGGGCTACGGGCCGCCGCCGCGAGCGGAGCTCTGCGACGAGGCGATTCGGCTCGGCAAGGTGCTCGCGGTGCTGATGCCCGACGAGCCCGAAGTGCTCGGGCTGCTCGCGTTGATGCTGTTCCATGACGCGCGGCGCGCGGCTCGCCTCGATGCGTCCGGCGAGCTCGTGCTGCTCGAGGACCAGGATCGCCGCCTCTGGGACGCGGAGCGGATCGAGGAGGGCCGGACCGTCCTCGACCGCGGGCTCAGACTGCGAAACGCTGGCCCGTACCAGCTGCAGGCCGCCATCGCGTCGCTCCACCTCGAGCCCGGGGCGGACTGGCCTCAGATCGCGGCTCTCTACACCGAGCTGAGCCGGCT
>JBKPFI010000377.1:0-1608 GCA_046728775.1 Actinomycetota bacterium
ATCCAACACGGGTGATGTGACCCCGAACTCCCCTGCCAACCGAAGCCACGTGTTCAACGTTGGCGTGCGACCGATCGCGAGCATGGAGGCATAGGCGGCCTCGCAAAGTTGAACTAGCGCGGGGCCATCGCGTCGAACGCGAATGAGTTCGAACGCATCGTCCCATGCGGATTCCTGTAGGAAGAGCTGAATGAGGCTGCGTGCAGCGGCGTCCCGTGCGTCGCTAGTTAGTTTTGTCAGGAGGAATTTGCGAAGAAGCGGATGGAGGCGCAATTCAGGTGCCGTGCCTGAGAAGAACCCGATGTCCTCCGCTTCTCTTAGTAACTCCGGACCCTTCCTTGGACCAAACATAGAAGCTGCGAGCCTCTGGGTGATGCGCGGCGCCAAGGCCATTTGTGGCAACGCGACTTGAAGTGCGCGTGACCCGCGATAGAAGAGTTCGTCAGCGAAATAATCGAACAGCGTGCCCGGAAGATCATGCTCGGAGTCGGCGGTGAGATCTGAGAGCGACGCGAGGCCGATCAGCGCTGGCCAGCCGTCAGCAAGCCCAAGTATCTGGCTAGCTCGGCTCGCTGGGGCAGCTTGCAGGACCGCCCGCCCCTCCGCCACGCGCATAGCTAACTCGGCGCGATCGACTGCGTAGATGTCGCTGTACAACCGTGCACGGGCCGTCGCCCAAACAGGCGTCACCCTGCTTGCCACCAAAAGGTGCATGTCTAGCGTTTCCAACAGGAGGCGGACGTATTCCTCGGCGACTTCCGAGCTCGCGATGTGTTCGTAGTCGTCGATGGCCAACCAAGCTCCTCCCGGCCACGATCGCAGGTCGTCCGCTTGGAGTTCGGCGAGCGCCCGCAGGTCTTGATGAGGATCGCGCATCGTTCGTACGCGCTCGAAGAGGTGCCGATTTGCGCTGATTCCTAAGCTGGCCAAGGCCCGGGCAACATCGACCGTGAGCGCCACGACATCTGATGAAGACTCGTTTGCCTGTAGCCATGCGTGAGGCCGATTCGACAACCATTGACGTGCAAGCGTCGTCTTCCCGTACCCCGCCGGAGCAACCAGGAGGAGTACCGGCGCCGATGCTTCGTCGAGCAGACGCGTCAAGCGTGGCCGCTCGATGATGTGGCGGCGGACTGCCGACGTTGCCTGCTCCGCGGTCTCACTCATCTGCTCGGGCGCTCTCGTTCGCGCGTCGAGAACCCTAACGCTCGGCGCTGCAAAGCCAAGATGTCTTGAAAGGACGCCGCGCCTGCGGCCCGGGGGCCGCAGGCGCGGGTGCGTCAGTCCCCCGGAGCGAGCGGTCCTGCTCCGGAGCTTGGGGAGAGAGGGTCGCGGCCGGTGAGGGTTCGGTACGCGCCTGGGATCTGCCTACGCCGCGCGCAGCCGAGCTTTTGCCGGAGGACGTCCGAGTGAGCCTTCGCGGTCCTCGGCGAGATGCCGAGGCGCCGCGCGACCTCGTCGTTCGAGCATCCGGCGGCGATCAGCTCGATCACCTGAAGCTGCCGATCCGTGATCACCGGCGGCCCCTCGTGCAGGACTGTGACCATGGCGGCGACGCTAACAACGGCCGCCTGCCGCGCCTATTGACCGCCGGGCGTAACTTCTGCG
>JBKPFI010000460.1:0-1439 GCA_046728775.1 Actinomycetota bacterium
GCGCTCGGCTTCATCTCCCCGCATCCGAAGATCCCCGACGACGCTTTCATGGTCAAGCGGCTCCCGGGATACAGCCCCGACCTCGCCGGTCGGATCGTCTATCCGGCCGCGTTCGACGCTCTCGGGTACTAACGACCGGTCCGAGAAGAGCGGCGCACTCGGTGGCTCGCAACGTGCCTAACGAAGTCCCCGAGCGGTCGGCTACGAGACCCTCGGCTGGGCCAGCGTGCGGGAATGTCACCCGACCGGTTCGTCAACGCGAAAACGATCCGGGCCGCCGACTTTCGCGCCGGATCGCGTGGATGAAGAGAGCCGCGGCCGCAAGTTCCATACCAACAAGGAGACCCCACCCGCTGAGGCCAGAGCCGACGGATCGAGCTGGAGCGACAGTGGGACGACCCGTCCAAGGCCGTGTCTAGAGCGCGTCGGCCTGGCCTTGACGAGCGAGGCCAGGTCGTCTCGACTGAGGAACCCGTGGCGAGCGAGACACCGAGCTTGCCGGACGGTCGAGCGCTGGTAGTCGCCGCCGCCGACCAGCTCCCACTGCACTTGGACGCTGCTGCTGCTCCTCGAAGACGTTACGCGCTCCTTCCCTTGGCAGGGGACGTTCACGGTCGCGGTGCCGCTCGGCGGCGCGGGAACGCTCTTGCTTGCCCTCAATAGGGCCGTCACCAGCGGCGGCGACATGAGGTCGGGAGGCGGCGCCGTCTGGCTGGTGGTCTGGCTGGCGGCCAGCATCGAAACGCCGAGTAACACGGCGGCCAATGCGCCAACGCCGAGAGCCGCTGCCCAAACCATGGTCCTCACTGCCACATTCTCCATCAGGAGAGTCGGCTGGGCCAGCGTGTGCGAATGTCACCCGAGGTGGGTCAACGCCACTTTTCATCGAAGCTTGGGCTGTCCTCGATCCGGGAGATCTCGGCGCACCGTTCTTCCGGCGTCTCGTTGAAACGGAGACGGTTAGCTTGTGGCCGGCGCCGTTTGCGAGCGAGGGGCCGTCGATTGCCCTCGATCACCGCAACCGCCGCCAGCGCAGTCGCCTCGCCACTGGAACGGGCTCTTTCCTTCAAGAGGAGTCCGCCGGCAAGGAGCCACAGGCGCACCATGTCCTCGTCGGACAACTGGAGGGCTACCGGGTAGAGCGAATCCTCACCGAACGACCACAGTTCTTCGGCAAGCGTCCATCTGTCGGTCTCGATCAGAGTCACGCCCGGATCGCGTCCCAACGCCAGCAGTAGAGCGCCAAGAGCTCGTCGCACGCCGTTCCTCTACCCCGTGCGCTCTCTTGTAACGACGACCCGGCCTGGGTCAGCGTTCCCGAATGACCCCCGAGGGTCGCGAGGTCGCCTACGACGTTGGGTCGACGACTTTGGTGACGACCCAGCGGTGCTTGCCGATCTTGCGGTCGCGGACGAATCCCAGCTTCTCGTAGGTCGACA
>JBKPFI010000443.1:0-4882 GCA_046728775.1 Actinomycetota bacterium
CGGCCCTCCGACCGCTGGCGCTCGGTCATGCGCCACGCGGCGGAGGCGAAGCCGGCGAAGCCGAGCAGTACCGCGACGGCGGCGGGCACGAGCACGAGCGCCTGCCAGGGCTCGAGCGCAGCAACCGCCGAAGAGAAGGAGTGGCCGTCCGCCACGCGGTGTGCCTCGACGGCGGAGAACGCGAGCCCCGCGGCGTAGTAGCTGCCGACACCGAACGGCACGAGGACGACGGCCCGCCGGATCGGGCGCGTCTGCCAAGAGGCGCCGAGGCCGTGCAGCGCCGCGAGTGAGAGCCCGACCAGCAGCAGCATCAGGCCGCCGAGCATGTTCAGCTGCGCGTGCAGGTTGACGATCACGTCTCCCGCCTCGCCGCCGCGGTCGAGCGCTTCGTTCACGAGCGGCACCGCCTGCACCGGGCCCTGCAGCGTCCCGACGGCAAGCGCCGCGCAACCGGCCAGGGCGAACGGGCGCAGGCGCCCGCCTGCGCCGGCCACGGAGCGGACGATCGTCGCCAGCAGGAGCCAGAAGGCCGCGAACATCGCGATCCCCGAGCCCATGATCAGGAACGGGTGGATCGCCGTCGCCTCCTCGGCCTGCTCGGGCGTCAGCCCGCGATGAACCACCAACCCGCCCTCGTGGAAGCCGAGGTAGAGCGCCGAGAAGTAGAAGGCAAGCGAGCCGGCGAGCAGCGCGTAGAAGCAGGCGTCGACGCGGCGGCGCGACGGCTCGAGCCCGCCGGCCGACCGGACGAGCGCGAAGAACGCGCCGGCGACGAGCATCGTCAGTCCGGTGACGAGGTTGATGTGCGCGTGGCTGATCGGATCGATCCAGTCGCCCGCGTGGCCGGCCCGGTAGAGCCAGTCCGCGTTCTTCGGCTGCACCTGGATCACGCCCTGGACGGTGCCGACTGTCAGCGCCGCTGCGCCCGTCGCGAAGAACTTCCAGAGATGCCACTGCGGCTTCGGCACCTTCACGAGCCGCGAGTGGAAGATCGTGAGGCAGACGTTGGCGGCGAAGCACCAGTAGCCGAGGCCCATCACCCCGGCGCCCATCCCGGTCGGCGCCTTGTACCAGTTGCCGAGTTGGGCCTTGGCGGCCGGGTAGCTCGCGCCGTGCTCGATCAGGCGGCCCATCGCGATCCCGTTGCCGATCAGCGACACGTAGAAGACCGCGAGGCCGATCACGGTGAACCAGAACGCGCACTGCGCCAGCCCCTCACTCGCGAGCGGCCGGCCGGTGATCCGCGGCAATGCGAGCCAGCAGAGCCCCGTCGCGAGCAGCGTCCCGCCGCCGACGATCATCACGTGCGTGTTGGAGAGGTCGCGGACGAGGTGGCCGGCGTAGCCGGTGCGCGCGAGGTACTCGGCGACCCACGGCAGGTTCTTGAGCGCCATGTGGAGGCTGCCGAGCACGAGGAAGAAGCCGCCGGCGAGGAAGTACTTCGCCACCTTGCGGTCATGCGCATGGAGCTCGTCCTCCGGGTACGGCTCTTCCCGCACGGGCGGAGCGCGACCCGGCACGAACCGGAAGAGCGCCGTGAAGACGACCGCGAAGAAGGCGAGATACGTCAGGAACTGCAGCGACGTGAGGTGCTTCAGGTACACGGCCTGGCGCGCCGCCTAGCGGAGGCCGGGTTCCAAGAAGTAGACCGTCAGCGTCCAGCCGAGGTACAGGAGGGCGATCACGGCGAGGATCAACCACGACCGAATCAGCGCGCTCCGAGACTCGCGCTCGTCCTCCGCGCCGATGTCGCGGTAGCCCGCCAGGGGCCGCGCGGGCTGTTGCTCAGGAGTCTCGGACAGCTAGAACACCTTCTCCATCAGGCGTGTCGGCTCGGCGACGATCTCTGCGACGTCGATCAGCATCCGCTCGAACGTGTAGCCGCGCTCGAGGAACGCCTCGAGCTGCTCCGGTGTGTCCCACGTCGAGTAGCAGTGGACTCGGTAGTCCGGCCCTACCGGCTCGACGAAGGCCTCGAGCTTCTGACAGCCGGGGTACTCCTGCACGTGACCCTTGAGCGCCTGCATCGAGGCGTAGACGCGCGGCCAGTCCGCCTCGGGGACGACGGCGACGCTCGCGCTCGACCAGGCGACGTACGGCAGCGCCGAGGGGCTCGCGAACGTTGCCATCAGAACTTCTGCCCCCAGACGATGTGCCCGACGATCATCACGACCGCCCAGCCGGTGAGGACCAGCGTCAGCAGGATGAAGAAGAACGTCGCCGGCCCGGCCATCTCCGTGGTGAAGCCGCCGAAGCTGTCGACCGGGTAGATACCGGTGCGCTGGCGAGTCGTCCGGTTCTGCCAGATCCAGAGCAGGATCGCCAGGATGAGGACGATGACGAAGCCCCAAAGCCAGGCGAGGTCGAGCCAGTGGACATGCCAGGTGTCGGCACGCTGCATCGTCTCCTGGTGTCCCTGGAGGTAGTTGTAGTACTGCTGGACCTTCTGGGGCGAGTCGCCGCTAGGAATCCCCATCGGCCCACTCCTCTTCGTCGAGCGCCCACTCGGGCGTGTAGTAGTCCTCCTCGTCCACGTACAGCGGGATCGAGCCGACGCGGTCGAGCTCCTGGAAATGCCCGGCCTTCCAGGCCGCCAGGAACGCCACCATGGCGAACCCGGCGAAGATGAAGAAGGTGTCCATCATCCAGTCGGCCATCACCCAACGCGACTGCTTCGTCTCCGGCTGGTCGTGCGCCAGCGCGAGGGCCGGGAACACGGCAGCAACCATCGCCACGACAGTTGTGGTGACCAGAAGCCGTAGGCTGGCGAGTCGCAGGCTTCTCATTGCTGCCCCGGCACCTCCGGCGGGACCGCCTTCTGAGCCTCGGCCGGCAGCTTCTCGCCCCGGTCGCGCGCGTCACTCCAGGCCCGGTTCAGCATGTCCTGGTAGAGGGACTTGATCCCGGCCGCGGCCGTCTTGAGCGACAGCTGCGTCTTGCCGTCGTTCAGCAGCATGCTGTCGCCCGGAGCCAGGCCCGGCAGGATCCGCATCGCCTCCTGCATGAACGGGTCGGTGACCGCCTTCTTGTCGAAGGCCGCGTTATTGACGAGCTGCTGGTGCGTCTTGACCCAGGCCTTGAGCTCGTCCGAGGGCTGCCAGACGATGTAATCCTTCGGCGTCGGGACGCGGTTGGGCTTCAGGGTGCCGTTGGGGATCGTCTTCACGAACAGCACGACCCGCCAGATGTCGTTGACCGAGAGGCGGTCGCCGAAGTTCTCCATCGCGGTCCCCGGCCAGCCGCGCAGGATGCGGTAGTAGAAGTCGCCCGGCCCGGTATCGCCGCCGCAGCAGGCGTCGTCCTTGTCGGTGAAGTCGGCCGGGGGAGGCGAGAGGAACCGCGCCCCCGGCCCCTTGCCGTCGCCCTTGAGCCCGTGGCAGCCAACGCAGCGGTTGAGGAACACCTCCTTGCCGCGCAGCAGGTTCCCCGTCGTCACGGGCAGCGGGTCGCCCGAGAGCCAGTAGCTGCGGTCGATCTGGGAGAGGTTCGGCGCCTCCTCGAGTTGCTTGCTCGGCGGCTTCAGCCCCTTCTCGTTCGCCTCGACGATCGGCTTGTGCGCGCCCTGGAACCCGCGGTACGGCGGCGGGTACCCCTGGTTCACGAGCACCACGTGCTTCGCGTACAGCTGGCCCGCGTAGCGGAGGAGGCCCGACTTGCCGCTGCGCTCCTCGACGAAGGACACCAGCTGGTTCACCTGCTTGTCGGAGAAGAGGGACTTCATCGACGGCATCAGCGACAGCGGGTCCATGAAGCGCGGGTCGTAGAAGTGCGCGAACTGCCAGTCGTCGGGATGCCAGCCGGACTCCTGCGACAGGTCCGGGCCGGTGCGCTCGGTGCCCAGCAGGTTCGGCGACTGGTCGCTGCCGTAGAAGTCGCCCGGCTGCGAGACCTTCGGGTACAGGAAGTAGAGCGCCTCGCGGACGTCCTGCGGCCGTGAGTAGCCCGAGTGGCAGACGTAGCAGCCGTTGGAGGCGAAGAGCTTGCGTCCCGCCAGTGCCTGGCTGGAGAGCGGCGCCCAGTCGTTCGACGGGGGAGGGTCGAAGGTGTGGATCGGCAGCCAGACGACGATCGCGACGACGGTGAAGAACGCGAGCAGCCCGCCCACGCCGGCCATCAGCGGGGTGATCAGCATCCGCTCCCGCGGGCGGCGCCGCCAGCCTCGTGGAATCTCCGGCGTCGCCATCAGCCGGTCACCGGCGGAGGCGCGATCGCCTCTGCCACGGCCAGCGTCTCACGGCGACGGCGCTCGGCCGTGTTCGTGAAGATCGTCATCCCGACGTTGACGATCTGGACGATCCCCGAGACGACGATCATCGCGCCGAAGATCCCGCGGGCGATGTAATAGGCGTGGAGCTGCGGCAGGACGTTGACCTCCGGGATCCCGTCCTGCCAGGCGAACCCCTGCTGGAAGCCGGCGAGCGTCAGCACGCTGAAGAAGCCCGTGAACCCGACGGTCACGAGCCAGTACTGCCACTCGGACAGGCTCCGGCTCCAGAGGGGTCTCGCGTAGATCTGGGCGACGATGTAGTCGATCACGCCCATGCCGAGGATCGTGAACGCGCCCAGCAGCGCGAGGTGTGCGTGCGCGACGACGAAGTTCGTGAAGTGCGTCAGCTTGTTGAACGGCTGGATCGCCTCGAACGCGCCCTGGATGTTGACCAGGAAGTAGAAGAAGAAGGCGGTCATCGTGAAGCGTAGGGGTAAGTTCGTGAAGAACCGGTCCCAGTTGCCCTTCATCGTCCCGAGGATGTTGATCGTGAAGGCGAAGACGGGAACGAGCAGCATCCACGACGAAACCTCGGCGATCGTCTTGAGCCAGGACGGTGTCGGCGATTGCAGGATGTGGTGATCGCCGACGCCCGTGTAGAAGAACGCCATCCCC
>JBKPFI010000167.1:0-5328 GCA_046728775.1 Actinomycetota bacterium
CAGAAGACCGTCAGCTTCACCAACTTCCCGGCCCTCTCGCCGGCCAAGCCTGCGCAGGTCAAGGTCGAGGTGCAGCCCGTGCAGGGCGAGGAGAAGACGGACAACAACTCGGCCGACTACTCGGTCATCTTCTCCGTGGCGTAGCTCAATGGACGTGTCGAGCGCGACCGCCGCTTGGATCGCGATCGGTGCGGCAGCCGTTGCGTTGCTGGCGCTGGCGGCGGTGCTCTGGGTGCTGAGGCGCGTGCGGCGGCTGCGCGAGGGCCAGGCGGTGCTGCTCGGCGACGGCAAGACGGACCTCGTCGACTTCGCCGTTTCCCTCCAGGCGCGCATCGACGATCTGCACCGTGCGGTCGACGAGGTCGCTGCAGGGCTCGTGCGCGTCGACCGGCGGGTGGACGGCTCGGTGACGAACACCTCGATCGTCCGCTACGACGCCTACGAGAACACCGGCGGGCACCAATCGGCCTCCTTGGCCGTGCTCGATTCCGCCCGCAGTGGGGTCGTCGTCACGGCCATCCAGGGTCGCGACTACGCGCGGATCTACATGAAGGAGCTCGACCGCGGCCGCCCGTCCGTGGCGCTCTCGCCCGAGGAGGCAGAAGCCGTTGAGCGGGCGATGTCCCGCTGAAATGAACCCGCGCAGAGCACTCGGCCTTCGTCCGAGTCCTGCACGCTGCCTGCTAAATTCGGCGCGGTGCAGCAAGTTCTTGTTCTGAATGCGAGTTACGAGCCATTGAACGTCACCACCGTTCGTCGTGCCCACGTGCTCGTGTTCAAGGGCAAGGCCGAGGTGATCGAGGAGCTCGACCAGCCTCTCAGATCCGCCACGGGAGCCTTCCCGTGGCCCCACGTGATCCGGCTCGTCCAGTACGTCCGCGTCCCGCGCACGCTCCAGCGGAAGATCTCGCGGCGAGCGCTGTTCGCTCGCGACGGCTGGCGCTGCATGTACTGCGGGTCGACGGGCGGGCGGTTGACGCTCGACCACGTCGTCCCGCGGAGCCGTGGCGGCGACTCGGTGTGGGAGAACGTCGTCACCTCGTGCGCGCCCTGCAACATGCGCAAGGGCAACCGCCTCCCCGACGAGGTCGAGATGAGGCTGCGCAGGGCTCCGCGCGCGCCCGCGCCGGTGCTCTTCATTCACCTAGCGACGCCGAAGATCCCGAACCGATGGCAGCCGTACCTGAACGGTTTCGGGGACTCGGCCTCGGTCGCGGCAACCGCGTGATGTGACGCCGGCGGCGGCCGGCGGCGTACCTCCCGCGCCACTCGAAGCGGGAGGAAGCGATGAAGATCGTGCAGATCGGAGCCGTCGCGGCTGTGCTCGCGGCAGCCGTGGGGTTCGCGGGCGTGGGAAGGCCGGATTCGGCGCGGGGCTCCTCGCCTGACGCGCGCAGCGTGACTGTCACCGGGAGCGGCAGCGTCGACGCCGTGCCGAACCGGGCCGGCCTTGTCGTGGGCGTGAGCTCGGACGCGGCGACCGCGCGGGCTGCGCTCGCGGCGACCGCGGAGAAGGCGGCACGGGTGATCGAGGCGCTGCGCTCCGCCGGGGTGGCGAAGCAGGACTTGCAGACGGCCGACGTCTCGGTCTCGCCGAGCTGGGACGACCGCGGCCGGCAGGACGGCTTCACCGCCCACAGTTCGGTGCAGGTGAAGGTGCGCGCGGTCGCTCGAGCGGGCTCGATCCTGGACGCGGCGGTCGCGGCCGGCGCCACCGAGACCTCCGGGCCGAGCTTCGACCGCGGCGACCGCACGGAGCTCTATCGCGGCGCGCTGAAGGGCGCCTTCGCGGACGCGAGGGCCAAGGCGGCGACGCTGGCCGGCGAGGCCGGCGCGAGCCTCGGCCGGGTGCTGAGGATCGACGAGTCGCCGGTTCCGAGCCCGCCCGTGCCGGTCTTCGCGGCGCTGGAGCGCACCGCGACTCCGGTCGAGCCCGGCACGCAGCAGGTGCAGGCGACGATTCGGGTGACGTTCAGCCTCGCGTGATGGGGAGGCCGCGCTGCTCCCACTCGCTCCAGGAGCCGGGGTAGAGCTTGGCGTCGCGGCCAGCGAGCGCGAGGCGGTGGAGCACCACGCACGCGGTCACCCCCGAGCCGCAGTACGCGACAAGCTCGCCCTCCGGCAGCTCAGGCAGCGGCTCGTTCCAGGGCGCGTTGCGAGCTCCCGGGATCCGGCCGGGCACCTTGTCGATCGGGTTCGGCTCGCCGCGGAACCGCTCGGGGCGGCGAGCATCGACGAGGACGAGCTCGTCGAGGCGCTGCGCGAGCTCGTCGGCCTCGATCGTGTCGCCGGCGCGTTGTCGCGGGACGAAGTGGCCGGGCTCGACCTCCTCCTCGCCGGTGCGAAGCGGGCCGTGCCAGGCGTCGAGCTCGAGCACCGCGCAGTCGTCGTGGCCGAAGTGGCGCAGCAGCCACCAGAGCCGCTCTGCGCCGCCCATGTTCCCGTAGGCGACGACGAAGACGCCGTCCTCGATCCCGGCACGCGAGGCCGCGTGGGCGAAGTCCTCGGCGGCCGGCAGCGGGTGTCGTCCGCGTCGGCTGGGCGGTGCGGAGAGGTCGTCGTCCACGTCGAGAAACGACGCTCCGGGGATGTGACCGGCTAGGTAGAGCTCGCGCCCGCGCGCCGGCGACCCGAGCTCCCAGCGGCAGTCGACGAACCGGTAGCGCATGCCCGTAGCGTGCCGGAACTTCAAGTAACAGTCTGTTACTTGCTCACGCGAACGCGCTGCGGAAGACCGCGGGGCGCAGCGCGAGCGGGCGCTTGCAGCGGCCGCACCAGCTCTGGCTCGAGCCCTTCTGGTCGGATCGCTCCCGCAGGAGCGGCTTCTCGCAGGTGCACTTCTCGCGACTCGCCACGTGTCTCTCGACGGACTGTGGCGAGGCCGGCGGACGGTGCGGGTATCCGGGCGGCGTAGCATGCAGAGGTGACGGCCGCGGAACGATGGCTCTCTACGGTCTGGACGGTGGTTCGCGACCGGTTACCGCCGCCTCCGGCGAAAGTCTTGGAGATCGGCTGCGGACAGCTCGGTGGCTTCGTGCCGATGCTCCGCTCGCACGGCTACGAGGCGATCGGCGTCGATCCGGAGGCGCCCGAGGGGGCGGAGTATCGACGTGTCGAGTTCGAGCAGGCCGAGACGTTCGCGGACGTCGATGCGGTCGTCGCCTCGACCTCACTCCACCACGTGAGCGAGCCCGAGCTGGTCATCGACCGTCTCGGCGACACGCTGGCGACTCGAGGGAGATTGGTAGTGGTCGAATGGGACTGGGAGCGATTCGACGAGCCGACCGCGGGCTGGTGCTTCGCCCGTCTCGGATCGGATGACGAGGCGGGCTGGCTACACCGTCGACGCGACGAGTGGATGGCCTCCGGACAGCCGTGGGACGCCTACGTGCGCGACTGGGCGCGGCAGGAGCGCGTCCATGCTGCGGCGACGCTCCTTCGCCTGCTCGACGCACGCTTCGATCGCGAGCATCTCGCCTACGGGCCGTACTTCTTTGCCGATCTCGCCGGGACGAGCGAGGACGACGAGCGCGCGGCGATCGCGGCGCGGCAAATCCGCGCCACGCGTCTCGACTACGTCGGAGGACTGCGCCCGAGCGCCTAGCCGCTTGGTGGCGCTGCTTCTTGAAGCTCGCCCTGTTGACCGCCGCCCGCAGATCCGGTCCTCCGTTTCGGTGACGAGGAGCAGCGGTCGAGTTGGGGGCCCGACGTTCGGCTCGGGGATTTATCCCACAACAAGCGCGACCCGGTCGGAGCTAGGCCGCTTCGGGCGCTGCATCGGGGATCGGAGGCGGCTCGGGTCGCCGGTGCTCGACGTGCCCGCCGAGCAGGTGGCCGTGCGCCTCGGTTCCGTAGCCGCCCGGCACCGGGATGTAGAACTCCGGGTAGCCCCACATGCCGTGCTCGGAGACGTCCAGGCCGGCGGTCTCCGTCTCCTCCTCGACGCGGATCCCCCACAGCCGCTTCAGCGTCCAGAGGCAGCCGAACGAGGCGCTGAAGGTGAACGCGCCGACGGCTGCGAGGCCGAGCAGCTGCACCCAGACCTGGTGGAGCGAGCCGGTGTAGACGAACCCGCCGTGGCCGGTGTTCAACGTTGCCGCGAGGGCGGGGACCGCGAAGAGCCCGGTCGCGACCGTACCCCAGACACCCGAGACGCCGTGGACGGCGACCGCGCCAATCGGGTCGTCAATGCCGATCCGCTCCACAGCGAGCACGCCGACGACCGCGATCACGCCGGAGACGAGCCCGATCACGACTGCGGCCCACGGCGCCACGAAGCCCGAGGCCGCCGTGACGGCCACGAGCGCGGCCAGGACGCCGTTCAGGATCATCGAGATGTCCGGCTTGCGCAGCACGAACCAGGCGGTGAGGGCGCCGCTGACCGCGCCCGCGGCAGCGGCGAGGTTCGTGGTCACGGCGACGTAGGCGAAAAAGCCCACGCGGTCGCCGGTGACGACGCCGAGGGTGGAGCCCGGATTGAAGCCGAACCAGCCGAACCAGAGGATGATCGTGCCGAGGACGGCGTAGGGGATGTTGTGGCCCGGGATCGGGTTGCCGCGGCGGCCGTCGAACTTGCCGATCCGCGGTCCGAGCAGCAGCGCGCCCGCGAGGGCGGCGAGGGCCCCCTGGTAGTGGACGACCGTGGAGCCGGCGAAGTCCTGCATACCGAGGCCGAAGAGCCAGCCGCCGCCCCAGACCCAGTGCGAGGTGATCGAGTAGATCAGCGTGAAGGCGGCGCCGAAGACGAAGTAGACCCAGAGCTTCGCTCGCTCCGCCATCGCGCCCCAGACGATCGCGAGCGAGACACCTGCGAAGACGACCTCGAAGAGGTAGCCGGCGGCGCTCGGGACGGTGGTGAAGAACGAGTACGGCGCCTTGCCGATCGCGAGCAGCGAGTCGACCGAGGGAGCGAAGCCTTTCGTGCCCGTGAGGCTGTTGCCGTCGCCGAACGCGATCCCGAACCCCACGGCCCAGTAGACGAGCGAGCAGACGGCGAAGATGACGACGTTCTTGCCCGCGATGTGGGCGGCGTTCTTCATCCGCGTCAGGCCCGCCTCGAGGAAAGCGAAGCCGGCCTGCATGAACATCACGAGCACGGCCGCGACGACGACCCAGAGGGTGTTGGCGGCGAGGAGGAGGTCGCTGTTCTTCATGTCCCGTCTCCTCCTGCGTTTGGGTGCGTGGCGGATGGTCGGCGGAGGCGGGCTGTGCCCGCCGCAGCCGGGACACGCGTCGTCTCTGCGCTCCGGCGGGGGCACTTGGGGCAACCATGGTTCCCCCCATGCTGGCCGACCCAGAGGGTGTTGGCGGCGAGGAGAAGGTCGCTGT
>JBKPFI010000150.1:0-18297 GCA_046728775.1 Actinomycetota bacterium
TCGCGCGGCGTATCGGTGTCGAGCGACCGGCGTGTGGGCTCGCGCCGGTCGCGCCCGATCGGCGCCTCGATCCGCCCGCTCCACGACCGCGGCCGCCCTCGCACGAGCGCCTTGTAGCGCCGCTCGAGCCCACGTTCGCGCACGAGCTCCTGGAGCTTCGCGTAGGCCTCCTCGCTGCGCGCAACCACGAGCAGGCCCGATGTGTCGCGGTCGAGCCGGTGGACGATCCCCGGCCGCTCCTCCTCGCCGCCGGCGGCCAGGCCGACGAGGCCGTGGACGAGGGTGCCCGACTCGTGCCCCGGCGACGGGTGCACCACCACCCCGGCGGGCTTGTCGACCACGAGCAGATGCTCGTCCTCGTGGGCGATCCGAAGCGGCACCTCCTCGCGTGCCAGCTCGCGCCGCACCACCTCCGGGACCTCCAGCTCGATCTGCTCGCCTCCCTCGAGCCGGTGGCTCTTCGCGCGCCGCTGGCCGTCGACTATGGCCGCGCCCTCCTCCAGGAGCCGCTCGGCCGCGGTGCGCGAGCCGACCTGGGGCAGCGAAGCGAGAAAGCGGTCGAGCCGCTCCCCCGCGGCCTCGGCGGGGACAGCGACGGTCACTGAGGCGTCGCTTGCGATGCCGCCCTCGGGATGCGCCGGCTTCGCCGGGGTCTCCACGGAGAGCTACCTGGGCCGGGTCTCGCCGATCAGTAGCGCGAGGAAGAGGATCGCGACGCCGATCACGATGAAGCTGTCCGCGAGGTTGAAAGCCGGCCAGTATCGCAGGTCGAGGAAGTCCGTTACGTGGCCGAGCCGGATCCGGTCGATCAGGTTCGACGTCGAGCCGCCGATCAGCAGCCCGAGCGCCACCGGCAGCACGGGGTGCCGCGCCCCGGAGCGCGCGAAGTAGACGAGCATCCAGACGACGGCGAACGCCGTGAGCGCGGTCACGACCGCCGTGGCGCTCGAGAAGAGACCGAAGGCGATCCCCGAGTTCTGCACGTGGTGGATCGAGAACGGGCCGAGCACGTGGAGCGACTCGTCGAAGGCGAGCTGGGACGAGACGATCCATTTCGTCAGCTGGTCGGCCGCGATCGCCGCCACGACGACGGCTCCGAGACCGGCCCACTGGGAAGTACGCGCGGCCAGCGACCGCTCCGCCACGGAGACCGGCGTCAGTGCGTCCGTGCTAGACCCCACGCGGACGTCGAGCGTCCGCGGAGCGGGCTCACTCACCCACGCTCCTCCTTGCGCTTGCAGTCGATACATCGTGTCGTCCAGGGCAGCGCTTCGAGCCGCTCGGCGGCGATCGGCTGCCGGCAGGAGAGGCAGTCGCCGTAGGTGCCGCTCTCGATGCGCTGGAGCGCCGCGTCGATTGCCCCGAGGACGCGCTCCTCGTTCTCCTCGAGCGTGTAGTCGAGCTCCCGGTCGAACGTGACCGTCGCCACGTCGCCGGGATGGTTGTCACTCGGGATCTCCTGCGTCTCGTCCTGGAGCGAGCCCGGGTGCTCCTGGTGCAGGTAGTCGAGCGCCTCCTGGACGCGCTGCCGCTCGTCGAGCAGGCGCTGCCGGAATTGATCCGTGTCTACGGTGGCGCTCACGACGCGTCCTTCTCACGGACGACGTCCCAGTCGGCGATCGCAGACGGCCGCCCGGGCAAAGCCCGGTCGGCCTGAGGGCGCCGTCGCAAGCGACGGCTCGGCGCAGAGCGCTCCAGCCTGCGCTCACCCTCCGCCCTGTCGATGCCTTCCATCAGGACGACTTTTTCCCGGGCGCTGTGGCCGGAAACGATCGACAGCGAGCGGCGCGGGAGCTCGAGCCGCTCCGCGAGCAGGTCGAGCACCGCCTCGTTGGCCCTTCCGCCCTCCGGCGCGGCCGCGACGCGGACCTTCCAGCCGTCGCCGTGCCGGCCGACGACCTCGTTCCGTCGCGCCCCCGGGGTGACACGGAGCCGCACGCGCGTCGAAGGCGCCATGCGCCCAGTATAGGTTCGGCCGCTCGAGATCAGGCGGCCTGCGCCCCGGTCTGCGCGTCCTCCACGGAGTCGAGCGCCGCCTCGAGCAGCGCGCGCACCTTGCGGGCTTCCGCGAGCAGGCGCTCGCGCTCCGACGCCGCGGCACGCGTGACGGCTCGAGCCTCCGCATGGGCCTCGGCGACGATGATCGCCGCCTCGCGCCGTGCCTGGTCCTGCAGCTCGTGGGCCGACTTCTCGGCCGACACCAGGGTCGTGCGGAGCAGCGTCTCGAGGTCGCGGTGCCGCTGGAGCTCGCCCTCGAGGTGCTCGATGCGATCGGCGAAGTCGGCACGCTCGCGCCATACCGTCTCGAACGACTCCGCGATCTCCTCGATCGCCCGCTCGACGGCGGCCGGGCTGTAGCCGCGGAAGCCCCGCCTGAACCGCAGGTGGTGGAGCTCCACCGGGGTGATGGTCATCAGATCCTCCTACGAGTAGTGGTCGAAGAGCGCGTCGACGACGCGCATCAGCGCGATCAGCGCGAGCATGGCCACCACCGGCGAGAGGTCGAGCGGGCCGAGCGGCGGCAGGATCCGCCGGAAGATCCGCAGGTACGGCTCGCAGACGTCGCGCAGGAAATCGGTGATGCGCCGCACCCAGACCGAGTACGGGAGCCGGACCCAGGACGTGAGCACGTACACGAAGATCAACAGGATGTAGACCCAGAGGAAGGTGTCGATCAGCGTGTTCGCCGTCGACGCAGCGTCGCCCAAGACGAAATGGGGGTGGTGGGCCAACTCGCTCTACATCCCGATACGTGTGTTGGACGGCCGTACCAGCAAAGCCGGCACGGCCTCTTCTGGTCGGCGTCGCAACAAGCGACGCCTCGGCAGCGCAAGCGTGGCCATCAGGCGTGAGTTCGGCTCGTCATGTGGGATTCCTGGGCTAGGCCTGGTTGAAGAAGCCGTGCTCGAGCAGCCGCGCCCGCTCCTCCGCCGAGACCTGGACGTTTCTCGGCGTGAGCAGGAAGACCTTGTCGGCCACGCGCTGCATGCCGCCGTCGAGCGCGTAGGTGAGGCCGCTCGTGAAGTCGATCAGGCGCTTCGAGAGCTCCTGGTCGGCGCCCTGGAGATTGAGGATCACGGGGATCGCGTCCTTGAACTTGTCCGCGATCTGCTGGGCGTCGTTGAAGCTCCGCGGCACGACGAGGTGCACCTGCACCGACGGCACGGCCCGCATCGGCATCGCAACCGCCGCGTCGGGCGGGCGGCGGTTCCCGCGCGGCCGCGCGGCCGTCCTCGGTGCCTCCTCGGCGGGGTCCGGGTCGGTCCAGTCGTCGAACTCCTGCTGGCGGCCCCGCGGTGTGAGCCGCCGCACGTTCGGGCGCTCGCTGTAGGTGCGCTCGAGGTCCTCCTCGGTGAGGTACCCGTCCACGTCCCACTCGTCCTCTTCCTCGGCGATCCCGAAGTAGACGAGCGTCCGGTTCCAAACGTCTGCAAATCCCATGGTTCGCGGATGTTATCGCCCGTACAGCACGGATCCCAGCCGCACCATCGTGGCGCCCTCGTCGGCGGCGACGCGGTAGTCCTGGCTCGTTCCCATCGAGAGCTCGCGCAGGCCGTGGTGCCCCGCGAGCTCCCGGAGGCGGCGGAAGTAGGGCCGCGAGTCCTCGGGATCGCTCGTCGCCGGGGGCATCGTCATCAGGCCGACGACGTTCTCGTACAGGCCCAGAAAGTCCTCCAGGTCGGCCTCCTGGAGGCCCGACTTGGTCGCCTCGCCGGAGAGGTTGACCTCCACGAGGGCAGGGATCGCGAGCCGCTTTGCCGCCGATTCGCTGGCGAGCGAGTGGCAGAGCTCGCACAGCTCGTTGACCGTCTTCGCCTTGCGGCTCTGGAGGTGGCCGATGAAGTGCCAGCGGAACGCGTCGCCGAAGCGGGCGTGCTTTGCCTCCAGGTCCTGGGCCCGGTTCTCGCCGACGACCTCGATCCCGGCCTCGGCCAACGCGCCGAGCTCGTCGCGACCGACGTACTTCGTCGCGGCGACGATCGTCACCTCTGGGCCGAGCTCGGCGCGGATCCGCTCGTAGTTCGCGCGGACGACGTCAGGTGATAAGGCCAAGGACGCCCTGCCGCCCGGTGATGCCGCCGTCGCGGCGATGGGAGAAGAAGCGCTCCGGCGAGCACGCGGTGCAGATGTCCGCACGCTCGACGCGTGCACAGCCGGCGGAGCGCAGCGCTCGCTCCGCCGCGGTCCAGAGGTCGAGCTTCCCGTCGCGGTAGAGCCCGAACCCGAAGGCCGCGCGGAACGGGTCCGCTACCTCCTCGCCGACCTCGTAGCAGCACGGGCCGATGCCCGGGCCGATCATCGCGGCGACGGTTCCCTCGCCCAGCTTGGAGACGCCCGCATGGGCGATCCCGGCGAGAAGCCCGCGCCAGCCTGCGTGCAGCACCGCGAGGGCAGGCCTTGTGCCGTTCGCGCGAGCGAGCGCGATCGGCAGGCAGTCTGCGGCCAGCGCGAGGAGCGGTAGGCCCCGCTCGTCGGTCCAGAGGCCGTCGCCACGATCGCCTCGCGCGCCGGCGCGCCCACGCAGCACGTCGGCCGAGTGGTGCTGGTAGTTCAGCGTCAGGGCATCGGGGTCGGCCCCGGCCTCCGCGCACAGCCGGCGGCGGTTCTCGTCCACCCGCTCGGGCCGGTCCGCGGTCGCGCGGCCCAGGTTGAGGGACGCGAACGGGCCCTCGCTGACGCCCCCCTCCCGCGTCGAGAACACGACCTCGTACGGCCCCGGAGCGTCCTCCCAGCGGATCATTGGGCAATCAGGTCCCGCGCGGCGGCCAGCTCGGAGTCGCGGCCGTCGAGCTCGCCGTTGAGCTTGCGGCGCCGCAGCTCCGCGAGCACCTCCCCAACGCGCGGCGACTCCTCGAGCCCCAGCTCCGCGAGGTCGGCGCCGCTGACCTCGAGGCGCACGCCGCGGAGCCGTTCGAAGTACGCGTGCAGCGGCTCCAGGTCTGCGAGGGCGAGCGCGAACAGCGGGGCGTCGGGCGCGTACGGGTCGGCGAGCGCGACCACGTCGGCGGGCTCCGCCTCGTCGCGCAGCCGCTCCACGAGCCGCGGGCCGACCGTAACTGCGGCTGCGATCGCCTCCGCGTCGCGCCGCCGGACCTTCAGGCGCTGCAGCCAGTCGTAGGCCTCGTCCGGCGTCAGTCGGCGCGCGAGCACCGCGAGGCCGAGCCGCCACGACGGGATCACCAGGCCGTAGCGGTCGCCCAGCTCGGTGAGCCGGCGCAGGAGCGCCACCGCCTCGTCGTCCGCGGCCAGGTGCGGATGGATCGCGCGGTCGGCGCCGAGCTCACCGAGGCGCAGGATCGAGTGCTCCACGTCACCTTCCTCCAGCAGGGCGACGAGCTCGTCGCGCAGCCTTGCGGACGAGAGGTCGCCGACGAGCCCCATCTCGATCGTGCCGCGCGCAAGCCGCAGCGTGTGGTCGTCCATCCGGAAGCCGAAGCGGTTCTCGTAGCGGATCGCGCGGAAGATCCGGGTCGGGTCGTCGATGAACGAGAGGTTGTGCAGGACCCGAATCGTCTTCGCTTCGAGGTCGCGCCGGCCGCCGAAGGGGTCGACGAGCCGGCCGAGGTCGGCGCCCTTGAGCGAGACCGCCATGGCGTTGATCGTGAAGTCGCGGCGGAAGAGGTCCTCCCGGATCGAGGCGTGCTCGACCGTCGGCAACGCGGCGGGCGCGTCGTAGAACTCCGTCCGGGCGGTGACGACGTCGACCCGCTCCCCGTCTCCGTAGAGGACAACGGCCGTGCCGAACTTCTCGTGTGGCCGAACGCGGCCGCCGAGAACGTCGGCGAGCGCCTGCGCGAGCGCGATCGCGTCCCCCTCGACGGCGATGTCGACGTCGAAGCTGCGTTCGCCGAGCAGGATGTCGCGGACGGTTCCGCCCACGAGGTACACGCCTTCGAACGGCTCGGAGACCGCAGCGACCGCCTCGAAGACCGGCTGCAGGCGCTCGAGCCGCCCGAGCTCGCGCGTCAGCATCGGCCCCGGCCGCTCGGCCGGGAGCGCGTGCTGCCCGAGAGCGCGCAGGACATCACCGCGCGTGACGACACCGACGACGCGCTCGTCCCGCAACACGGCGATGCGCTCGCCGCCGCCGGCCAGCAGCCGCTGCAGCTCGGCGAGCGGCGTGCGCTCGTCGCAGGAGGCCACGCGGGCGCTCATGAAGCCCTTCACCGGCGCGTGCGAGAGCCCGTGGGCGACGGCGCGGTCGAGGTCCTCGCGGCCGACGACGCCCTCGAGCCGCTCGCCCTCGGCGGCGAGGATGCCGCTCTGGGCGTAGCGCTGGCAGGCGACGAGCGCCCGGGCGACGGTCTCGTCCGGCGAGACGGTCCGCGCCGGGCTGGACATGATCTCGCCAGCCGTGAGCGGCTCCCGCACCGCCTCCGGAAGGCCGGCGGTGAGCTGCTCGCGGGCCTCCTCGAGGCTGCCCCTGTAGATGGCCGAGGCCGCCTGCGGATGGCCGCCGCCGCCGAGCGTCGCGGCGATGGCCGCGGCGTCGAGCTCCGGTGTGCGGCTGCGGGCGACGCAGAAGACTCGCCCCTCCATCTCGACCAGCAGCACGAGCGCCTTCGTGTCGGTGAGGTCGACCACCTTGTGGGCGAGGTTCGAGACGCCGTCGACATAGCGCGGCCAGGAGACCGCGGCGACGAGCACCTCGACCCCCGCGAGCTCGTGCGGCCGTAGCTCGTCGAGGAGGGCGCTCAGCAGCTCGCGCTCGTCCTCGGTCAGGGGCGAGTGGAGGAACTCCGCGAGCAGCTCCTGCTGGGCGCCGTGGCGCAGGCACCACGCCAGCGCCTCGGCGTCGCGCTGCGTAGCCGTGGAGTAGGTCAGCGAGCCGGTGTCCTCGTGGATGCCGAGCGCGAAAGCGGTCGCCTCGACCGGGCTCACGGCGAGCTCGCGCTCTGCGAGCACGCCGACGAGGGTGGTCGTGAGCGCGCCGTCGTCCGACGCGAAGACGTGCTCCGGGCCGGCCCATTCCGGCGGCTCCCCCGCGTGGTGGTCGAAGACGATTTTCTCCACGCTCGGGTCGAGCGCGACGGGCTCGAGCTCGCCGAGCCGGCTCGCGTGAGCCGTCTCGACGACGACCAGCCGCCGGATCGCGTCGAGCTCGAGCCGCGCCGCGTCGACGAGCCCGAGCTCATCGGCGTGAAGCCGGTAGAACTCGCGCACGTTGCGGTTGAGCGAGCCCGCGATGCAGGCGACGGCCTCCGGATAGAGGCGTCGCGCGGCCAGCATCGCTGCGAACGCGTCGAAGTCGGTGTTCCCGTGGGTGGCGATGACGGTCTCCGCCCGCATGACGTCCCATTCTGCCTCGGAGCCCCGCCGAAAGCGGCGCAATTCCGGCACGAAGCCGTTCCATACACGTGCGCTTTCTGCGGATACGATCGCCTCGGGGAGGAGGCCGGGCGAACCGTACCTAGACCAGGTCCCGGCGTTAGCCGGCCAGGGCGACCGCTTCGATCTCGACCTTCGCGCCCGACGGCAGGGCCGCGACCTCGACAGTCGCGCGCGCTGGTGGCCGGTCGCCGACGTGACGCGCGTAGACCTCGTTCATGCCGGCGAATTCGCCGAGGTCGGCGAGGTACACCGTCGTCTTCACGAGCCGGTCGAGCCCACTGCCCGCCTCCTCGAGGATCGCGCGCAGGTTCGCGAACACCTGCTCGGTCTGCTCCTCGATCGTCTCGCCGACCATCTCCGCGTGGTCGGGCCGCAGCGGGAGCTGGCCCGAGACGAAGACGAGCCCGCCCACGCGGATCGCCTGCGAGTACGGCGCTCCCTGGAACGGCGCCGGCGCCTGCTCGGTGCGGACGACGGCCTTCTCTCCCATCAGTCTCCTGTCCGCCGCTTGCGGCAGCTCTGCGCCAGGGCCACGCCCAGCGCCTTGAAGATCGCCTCGAGGACGTGCTCGGGGTCCGAGCCGTCGATCAGGCGAACGTGCAACGTCAGCCCCGCTCCCTCCGCGAGCTCGCGCAGGAACGTCGCGACGATGTCCCGCGCCAGTCCGGCCACGCGCGCGTCGCTGAGATCGACGTTCGAGACGACCAGCGGGCGACCCGACGCCTCCACCACGACGTGCGCGAGCGCCTCGTCGGCGGGCACCACGGCCGAGCCGTGGCGGCGGCTGCCCTCGGCCTGCAGGGCATCCGAGAGCGCCTGGCCCAGCGCGCGCCCGGCAGCCGCGACCTCGGCCTCTGCGTCGCCCGGCGCGATCTCGAGCGCGAGGTCGAACGAGCCGTACTGCGCCAGCAGTCCGAGCAGGTGATCGAGCACGGGAACGCCGGTGGCGACGCTCGCCTCGCCGTGGCCGCCGACGTCGATCCGCGCGTGGAGCCTGCCGGCCTCGTCGGCCTGACCGAGCCGCCGTGGCACTAGAGCTCGATTCGCTCGATCCGCGCGCCCAGCGAGCGCAGCCGTTCGTCGATCCGCTCGTAGCCGCGGTCGATCTCGCCGATGTTCCCGATCGTCGAGGTCCCCTCGGCGCAGAGCGCGGCCAGCAGCATCGCCATCCCGGCGCGGATGTCGGGGCTCGACATCTGCTGCGCGTAGAGCTTGGCCGGCCCGGTGACGACCACGCGATGCGGGTCGCAGAGGATGATGCGCGCACCCATCGAGACGAGCTTGTCGACGAAGAAGAGCCGGCTCTCGAACATCTTCTCGAAGATCAGCACCTCGCCGTTCGCCTGCGTCGCGACCATCACCGCGATCGACGTCAGGTCGGCGGGGAACGCCGGCCACGGGCCGTCCTCGATCTTCGGGATCTGCCCGCCCAGGTCGTCCCGGACCACGAGCTCCTGGTTCGGCGGCACGCGCAGGCTCGTCCCGTGCATCTCGACGTGGACGCCGAGCCGCTCGAAGGTCGGCAGGATCGAGCCCAGGTCGTTCGTCTCGACCTCGTCGATCGTGATGTCTCCGCCGGTCACCGCGGCGAGGCCGATGAAGCTGCCGACCTCGATGTGCTCGGGCCCGATGCGCCACTCGCCGCCGGCCAGGCCCTCGACACCGCGGATGCGCAGCACATTCGACTCGATCCCGTCGATGTCTGCGCCGAGCGAGCGGAGGAAGCGGCAGAGATCCTGGATGTGCGGCTCGCACGCGGCGTTGCCGATCACCGTCTCCCCGGGCGCCAGGGAAGCGGCCATGACCGCGTTCTCGGTTGCCATCACGCTCGCCTCGTCGAGGAAGATGTGCTTGCCGCGCAGGCCGCTCGTCCGCAGGTCGAAGCGCGCGCCGATGTCGATCTCCGCGCCCAGCTCGGCGAAGGCGTGGATGTGGGGGTCGAGGCGGCGCCGACCGATCACGTCGCCACCCGGCGGCGGCACGCTGGCGCGTCCGAGCCTCGCGAGCAGCGGCCCCGCGAGCAGGAACGACGCGCGGATGCGGCTCGAGAGCTCCGCGTCGAGCTCGTGCGACGAGACGTCCGCCGCCTGCACGCGCACCTCGTTCTCGCCGATCCACTCGACGTCGGCGCCGAGCGCGGAGATCAACGCGATCATGGTCTCGACGTCCCGGATCCGGGGCACGTTGTGCAGCACGACCGGATCGTCCGTCAGCAGGCAGGCGGCGAGGATCGGCAGCGCACCGTTCTTGTTGCCGGCCGCGGTGATCCGGCCGCTCAGGGGCCGGCCGCCCTCGATTACGAAGGACTCGGCCAACGCGTCCGTGACGGCTGTTTGGGCCATACGGAGGGGGCTATCCTAGGAGCGTGGGTGGCTACCGGCAAGCGTGTCGACCGGTCCGTTCAGACGGATGCGCGGCTGAGCCACGCATCCTGGGGCTAGGCATCGCAAGCGACGCCTAGGCGCCGCCGTGGAGCCGACCCGAGAGCGCGCCTGGGAGACCCTGAACCACTACACGAAGAGCGAGGCGCTGCTCCGCCACGCGCTCGCCGTCGAGGCGGCGGTGGGCGCCTACGCGAAGCGCTTCGGCGAGGACGAGGAGCTCTGGCGCGCGACGGCGCTCCTCCACGACTTCGACTACGAGATCCACCCCACGCTCGACGAGCACCCGCAGAACGGCGCGCCGATCCTGCGCGACGAGGGCTGGCCGGACGAGGTCGTCGAGGGCGTCCTCTCGCACGCCTCGCACCTCCACCTGCCGCGGGACACGCCGCTGAAGAAGACCCTCTTCGCCTGCGACGAGCTCGCCGGCTTCATCCACGCCTGCGGGCTCGTGCGGCCGGACGGGATCGAGACGCTCGAGCCACGCTCGGTGAAGAAGAAGCTGAAGCAGCCGTCCTTCGCGGCGGGGGTCAACCGTCAGGACGTCTACGAGGGCGCCGAGGAGCTCTGCGTCGACCTGGACGAGCACATCGCGTTCGTGATCGCGGCCATGCGCCCGATCGGCGGGGAGCTCGGGCTGAGAACAGGCTAGAGCGCTTCGACGAGGCGCTCGAGGTCCTCGTCGCTCGTCCACCAGCCGCACGAGACCCTGATCCAGCCGAGGCCGGGAATGTCGCGGACGACGACACCGGCGTCGTAGAGCCGTCGCACGAGCTCCTTGGTGTCTCCCGGCGCGCGGAAGGTGACGAGCGTCCCCTGCGCCGCCGCGGTGACGACCTCGGCGCGCTCGGCGAGGAGCTCTCGGCAGCGCCCGGTGGTCGCGGCCGCGCGCTTGAACCGCCACTCGGGAGCGACGTCCAGGGCCGCGTCGAGCCCGGCGAGCGAGGGGACTGCCGTCCAGCCCGAGTCATACCGCAGCGCGCCCGGCTGCGGCGTGAACGCCCCCGTTGGCTCGTACCCTTCCTGGGAGAGGTAGCTCGGCGCCGTCACGGTCAGCGACTCCGGGTCGCGCACGACGAGGCCGCCGGTCGAGTCGGGCCCGCAGAGCCACTTCTGGCAGGAGAAGGCGTAGTAGTCGACGCGCGACGCGTCGACCGGGATCGCCCCCACGGACTGCGCTCCGTCGACCAGCACCGGCAGGCCCGTCTCTTCCCGCAGGTCTTCGACGGGGAAGCGGTTGCCGGTCATCCAGCAGACATGCGAGAGCGCGAGCAGGCGGGTGCGCGGCGTCACCTCGCCGAGCAGTACTTCGAGCGCCTGCTCGTCCGGGAGCTCGCGAACCGGCGCGACCCGCACCTGTGCGGTCGACGTGGCGAGGGCGCCGAGGAGGCCGAAGTGCTCGCCGTCGGTCGTGACGACCTCGTCTTCCGCGCTGAGGCCGAGGCCGGTGAGGACGATGTTGCAGCCGTTCGTCGTCGAGGTCGCGAGCGAGAGCTGCTCGGGCCCGACTCCGACGGCCGCGGCGAGCTTCGCGCGCACGCGGTCGCGGAGGCCGAGGGCGCGCTCGAAGTACTCCGGCCCGCCGCGCCCGGCCTCGAGGTCGGCCTGCTCCTGGGCAGCCATCGCCTCGGCAGTCGAACGGGCCAGGGGCCCGTTCGTTCCCGCGTTCAGGTACGCATAGCGCTCGAAGACCGGGAACTGCGCGCGCGCCTCGTCGAACGTCATTCGATCGTCACCTCCAGGGGAGCATGGTCGGAGAGCAGCCGTCCGTCGAGCCGCCGCCGGTCTTCGGGCCACGCCTCGGGCGGCGTGGCGGAGGCGCCGCGGACAAGGATCTGGTCGATCCCCGGAATCGCGGCCGAGAAGCCCCACTCGGGCCCGGTGAGCAGCGAGAGCACCCGCGACTCCCACGGCCTGACGTTGAAGTCGCCGGCGAGCACGAGCACGTCGTAGGGATCGGCGAACGTGTCCGCGAAGGTCGCCGCGCGGAGCAGCTCGACGTCGCGGATGCGTGCGTCACGGACGCTCGAGATGTGGAGGTTCGCAACGCTGAGCGCCTCGGTCCGCACCGCGTGGCAGACTCGTCGCTCCTTCGCCCACGAGAAGCGCGCCGCGCGGTCGAGCCCGAGCTCGCGGGCCACGCGGCGCCGCAGGTTGAGCGGGTTGAGCACGATCGAGTCCGTGGCCAAGGGACGCAGCTCACGCCGTAGCAGGATCGCGTTCGCCTGGCCCGTGACCGCGGAGCGGAACAACCCGTGATGCCGCTGCGTCACCGTGCGGCCAAGCTCGGCGCTCCTCAGACGCGGGCGCGCCGCGACCGAGCCGAACGCCCGCATGCCACTCCATTCCTCGAGCCGGCGCAGCGCCCAGACGGGCAGCTCCTGGAGGCAGAGGACGTCGGGCCCGTCCTCGCTCGCGAGCCGGACCATTTCCTCCAGGTGGGCCCCTCGCCAGGGCGGACTGGCGTTCCCGTGGAAGACGTTCCACGTGCGCACGAGCAGGCTCACGGGCGGGGTTTTAACCTAGGCCGGTGCTGAGGAAGCGGCGTTTCGCAGACGTGATCGCGCGACAGCTCGACCTCTTCGTCCGTGACAACCTCGCGCTGCTCGAGGCCTGCGACCGCGCAGAGCACGCCTACGACCGCGCCGGCCGCCCGGAGGCCGAGCAGCGCTACGGCGACTACCAGGAGCTCGTCGAGACGGGCACCGAGATCCTCGCCGACCTGCGCGACCACTTCGCCTCGACGCTGGACGAGGTCTCCGGCGAGGAATACGAGGCGGCCTTCAACCGCGCGGTCGCCAAGCGGCTGCCGCGCTTCGCGCTCGAGATCGAGAACAGCTGAACCTGCGATGATCGAGCGCTCGAAGCGACGGATCGCCTCCGGGCGGATAGCGGTCACGGCCCGGCGGCTGCTGGACGCGTCGCCGCTCTGCGCGATCGCGACGGTCACGCCCGGCGCCGGCGCCTACGTCAGCACCGCCTACTTCGCCTCGAGCCCCGAGTTCGAGGTCGTCTGGCTCTCCGATCCGCGCGCCAAGCATTCACGCAACATCCGCGCGAATCCCAGCGTCGCCGTCGCGGTCTACGCCTCGGAGCAGCGCTGGGGTGAGCCGGACCGCGGCATCCAACTCTTCGGGACGGCGCGCGAGCTCGACCCCGCCGGCGCCCGCGACGCCGAAGCGGTGTACGCGGCGCGCTTTCCCGGGTACGACTTCGAGCGGATAAGCGCGTACCGGTTCTACGTGCTCCGCCCGCGCCGCCTGAAGGTCTTCGACGAGACCGAGCTCGGGACCGGCGTCTTCGTCACGGCCCGCCTCGTCGCCGGCCGCGGCTTGGCCTGGGAGCGCACGGAGATCTACCGACCGGCCGGCTGAGAGCGCTATGAGAGCTGCGCGGCGAAGCCGCCGACGATCGCGCCGTACGCGAGGTGGGTCAGGACCGTCCACAGCGCGGTGCGGCGCCCGTAGTTCATGAGCAGGAATCCGGGCGTCTCGAGGATCGGCGTCTCCCGCGCGTCCGACCACGGGGTGCCCATGCGCGGGTGGACGGCCGGCAGGAGGACGGTCACGAGCGCGCCGCCGGCGAGGCACGCGTGGACGAGGCCGAGTGCGGCCCCGAACAGCCAGCCGGCATTTCCGACGGCCCGGAAGACGGCGTAGTAGCCGAGCGCGAAGACCAGGCCGTTGCAGAAATGGACCAGGTAGCCGATCACGCTGGCCGGCCCGCGGCGGCCGGTGAAGATCGTGCCCAGCAGGAGCGGCAGGTCCATGCGCGTCCAGCCCAGCTCCTGCGCCAGGCGTAGCGCGCTGGTGAGGACGATCGTGCCGACGACACCACCGGCGAGGGCACCCCACACGCTCACGCGGCTCGCTCCCCGGCCTCGGCGTCCGCGATCGAGACGGCCGCGTTCACGAGCGCGAGATGCGTCAGCGCCTGCGGGAAGTTGCCGAGGAACTCGCCGCTTCGCGGGTCGATCTCCTCGGAGTAGAGCCCGACGTCGTTGCCCAGGGCGAGCAGCTCCTCCATCAGCGAGCTGGCGTCCTCGAGGCGGCCACACCGGGCGAGCGCGTCCACGAGCCAGAAGGAGCACGTCAGGAAGGCGCCCTCCTCGCCCTCGACGCCGTCCGCGCCGCGGTAGCGGTAGACGTAGGGCCCCCGGCGCAACTCGCGCTCGACGGCGTCGACCGTCCCGCGGATCCGGTCGCCGCTCGGGTCGCAGTAGCCGAGGAGAGCAAGGGTCAGGAGGCTCGCGTCGAGCTCGCGCAGGTCGGGCGCGCGGACGTAGCTGCGGCGCCCCTCGTCCCAGGCGCGGCTCTCGACGAACTCGCGCAGCTCGTCGGCCGCCGCCCGCCAGCGCCGGGAGCGGTCGGGGATCATTCCCCGCTCGGCGAGCGCACAAGCGCGGTCGAGCGCGACCCAGCAGAGCGCCTTCGACTGGGTGAAATGCGTCTGCTCGCTCCTCACCTCCCAGATGCCGTTGTCGCGGTCGCGCCAGTGCTCGACGACGTAGTCCGCGATCTTCGCGACCTCCTTGCCGGTGCCGCCGTCGAGCCGGCCGGCCTCCTTCGCGTACAGCCAGATCGCCTCCAGCACGGCGCCGTAGAGGTCGAGCTGGACCTGGTCTGCCGCGGCGTTCCCGATCCGAACCGGTGTCGAGCCGCGGTAGCCCGCCAGCTCCGGGAGCTCATGCTCGTCCGTCTCCACGGAGCCGTCGATTCGGTAGAGGATCTGGAGGCAGGGCTGGGTCAGCCGCGAGGCGTGCATCAGCCACCAGAAGAAGGCGTGCGCCTCCTCGTGGAAGCCGAGCCGGATCATCGCGTCCAGCGTCCAGCTCGCGTCGCGGAGCCACGTGAAGCGGTAGTCCCAGTTGCGCTCGCCTCCGCGCCACTCCGGGAGCGAGGCTGTCGGGGCGGCCACGATCGCTCCGGACGGCGCGAAGGTCAGCAGCTTCAACACGAGTGCGCTCCGGGTCACCTCGTCGCGCCAGGCGCCCTCGTACTGGATGCGGCCGGCCCACTTCGGCCAGAAGTCGATCGTCCGCCGGAGGCGGCGCTCGGAGTCGTCGCGGCCCGGGATCACCGCCGGCTCCTTGTTCGCGGCGGCGAGGGAGAGCAGCGCGCTCGAGCCTGCCCGGAGGCGGATCTCGCCGGAGACGACGCCGTTCTGCAGCGTCCCTTCGCCCACATCGCAGAGGCCGAGCACGACGGCGTCGGCACCTGTGTGCGCGAACCAGCGACCGGCGCGGCGTTCGATGCGGGTCTCGCTGCGCGCGTAGCCGAAGCGTGGCTCGAACGCCCAGGTCAGCGGCACGGTGCCCGACAGCGCCTCGATCTTGCGCACGAGCTCCCGCATCGGCGAGATCCGCGTGACGTCCGTGAGGGTCATCGCGTCGGTTACCCGCACGCGCCCCTCGGCGCTCGTGAACGTGGTCTCGAGCACGTTCGAACCGGGCTGATAGCGCCGCTCAGCCTCGAACGGCACGGTCGGCTCGAGCCGGAAGGAGCCGCCGCGCGTCGCGTCCAGGATTCGCGCGAACACCGTCGGCGAGTCGACATTCGGGAGGCAGAGCCAGTCGACCGAGCCGTCGCGGGCGATCAGCGCGCTGGTGCGGCCGTCGCCAACGAGCGCGTACTCGCGGATCGGGGCGTAGCCGTCAACGCGCTCCACGGCCGCGATTCTGCCGTCGGCCGGTGAGGGCGCGTCGGCGTCGAGCGTCTGGCGGCGTCCGCCGTCGCTGTGAACGAATCGGCACAGAGGCGATGCGACCGCGTCACCCATCCGCGCGCCCGCCTCGGGTACCGTCGACCGCGAGGGAGGTGGGATCGAGCCCCACCCTCGGGTGGGGGTTTGGGGTTGGCCGGCGCGGCTGGCGGTCAACGGTGGCCGAAGTGGTGCGCCGGCGGGAGGGAGCCGAAGACGTCCGCGTCGTCTGCGCAGCGTCGTGCCAGCGGCCCCAGCGACTCGAGCTCCCGCACCACGACGTTCCGGTTGCGCCCGAGCCGCTCGAACCGTCCGCGTGCCAGCAGCAGCGGCTCCGCGCGCACCAGCGGACGGAAGCGGTCGTACACCGCGGGCGGCACGACCAGGTTCACCTGCCCGTGCTCGTCCTCCAGCAGCATGAAGACGACGCCGTTCGCGGTCGCCGGCCGCTGGCGCGCGACGGCCATCCCCGCAACCGCCACCGAGCTCCCCGCCCGCGCCGCCGCAAGCTCTTCGCTCGAAAGCGTCCCCTGGGGCAGGTGCGGCCGCAGGAGCTTCAGCGGGTGGACGCCCACCGAGAGGCTCGTCGTGCGGTAGTCGGCGAGCATCAGCTCCCACGGCGACTGCTCGCGCAGAGCCGGCGTCTTTGCGGTCGGATCGAGTGGAAGCGCGAGCTGGCTCTCCTCGCCGCCGCTGCCCGGCACCGTCTGCGCGCGCGGCGCGAAGCCGAGCTCCCACAGGAGCGCGCGGCGCCCGCCGACGAACGAGTCGCACGCTCCCGAGGAGACGAGCGCCTCCAACCGCGCACGGTCGAGCCCCGTCCGCTGCGCCAGTTCCCGAACGCCCGCGAACGGCCCGCCGCGCTCCCGTTCAACAACTACGGCCGCGGCCTCCTCCTCGCCGAGCGAGCGCACGTACGAGAGGCCGACCCGCACGGCCTTGCCCTCGAGCCCGCACTTCGCCGCGCTGCGGTTCACATTCGGCGGGAGCACCTCTACCCCACGCCGCTGCGCGTCCCGCACGAGCGAGGCCGGCGGGTAGAACCCCATCGGCTGCGCGTTCAGCAGCGCGCACAGGAACTCCGCGGGATAGTGGTGCCGCAGCCACGCGGACTGATATGCGAGCAGCCCGAACGCAGCTGCGTGCGACTTCGGGAACCCGAACGCGGCGAACCCGTTTAACTTCTGGAAGACGGCCTCCGCGGTCTCGCGCGAGACTCCCCGCCCGAGTGCGCCCTCGACGAAGCGCCCGTGGAACGCCTCGACCGCTTCCCTGCTGCGCTTTCGGCTCATCGCCCGCCGCAGGCCCTCCGCCTCGCCGACCGGGAACCCCGCGAGCGCCGTCGCCACGCCCAGTACCTGCTCCTGGAAGACGACCACCCCGAGCGTGTCGCGCAGCGGCTCTTCGAGCAGCGGATGGTCGTAGGGCGGCACGAAGCTCGGGTCCTCCCGCAGCTTCTGACGGTTCTCGATGAACGGATGCACGGCGCCGCCCTGGATCGGGCCCGGCCGCACGAGCGCGACCTGAATCGTCAGGTCCTCCAGGTTCTCGGGCAGCGTCCGCAGCAGCGACTGCATCTGCGCCCGGCTCTCGATCTGGAAGACGCCGATCGTGTCCGCGCGCTGGATCTCGTCGTAGACCTCCTCCTCCTCCATCGGAATGCGCGAGAGGTCGATCGTCTCGCCGTGCACGCGAGCGATTTGCTCGACGCAGTCCTCGACCGCCGAGAGCATCCCGAGCCCGAGCAGGTCGATCTTCAGGAAGCCTGCGTCGGAGCACGAGTCCTTGTCCCACTGGCAGAGCTGCCTGCCTTCCATCGCGGCGGGCTGCACCGGGACGAGCTCGACGAGCGGGCGCGTCGAGATCACCATCCCGCCCGGGTGCTGAGAGATGTGGCGCGGCAGGCCGCCGAGCTCGCCGCAGAGCTCCGCGAATGCGCGCCAGCGCGGCGAGGCGCGCTTCGCCTCCGCATCGGGCAGCTTCGCCAGCTCCTCGCCGACGCGGTACGGGTTGCCGTCGGTCAGCCGCGCGAGCCGCTCCAGCTCCGCGAACGGGAGGCCGAGCGCCTTGCCGATGTCGCGGATCGCGCCGCGGGCGTGGTACGTCGAGAAGCTCGCGACGAGCGCCGAGTGCTCCCGGCCGTAGCGCTCGCAGACGGCGACGATCAGCTTCTCGCGGATGTCGCGCGGAAAGTCGAGATCGATGTCCGGCACCGAGACGAGCTCGCGGTTGAGGAAGCGCCCGAGGGAGAGGCCCGCCTGCACAGGATCGACGTGCGAGAGCCCGGTCAGATAGCAGACGATCGAGCCCACGGAGCTGCCCCGACCGCGCCCGGGCGGCAGGACGTTTCGCGCGACCGAGCCGCCGCGCACCTCCAACGCGCACTCCCGCGCCAGCTCGAGCACCTCCCAGTGGAGCAGGAAGAAGCCGGCAAGGCCGAGCTCGTCGATCAGCTTCAGCTCATCGCAGAGGCGCTCACGTGCTTGGGCAGCCAATCGTGAACGTGATCCTGGAACGCGTCGCGTGTTCCCGCCGCCGTACCGTTCGGCGAAGGCGCGGTCGCAGACGCGAGCGAGTTGCCTGATCGCGGGCTCACCCGTGTCCGAGAAGTCCGGGTAGCGGTAGCCGAGATCCGCGGTGAGGTCGAACTCGAGCCGTGCGGCGAGCTCGCGCGTGCGCGCCACGGCGTCGGGGTCGAGCGGGAAGCGCTCCTCCAGCTCGCCGGGAGCGACGAGCACGCTCTCGTGGTTGCCGCGCCGCTCCGGCTCGCAGCCGTCGAGCGAGGTGCGGCAGCGGATCGCGACGAGCACGTCCTGAAGCGGCGCCCGGCGCGGGTGGTGCGCGTGGACGTCGCCCGTCGCGACGGTCGCGACGCCGAGGGCCC
>JBKPFI010000323.1:0-16504 GCA_046728775.1 Actinomycetota bacterium
TGGCGGCGGTCAGACGAGTCACGCGGCTCACATTCTGTCGGGCTGGGTTGAATGCGCTCATGGCAGAGCTTCCCGGCGGGATCCGGCGGCTGACCTTTCCGTTGCCGCTCGGGATCCGGCACGTGCACTGCTACCTCCTGCCGGGCGGCGACGGCTGGACGCTCGTCGACACCGGTCTCGGGCTGCCCGACGCCGCCGCGCGCTGGGAGCCTCTGCTCGAGGAGCTCGACGCGCCCCTCGCGCGGATCGTCGTCACGCACTTCCATCCCGACCATGCGGGCGGCGGGGAGGACGCGCGATCGCTCACCGAGGCGCAGGTCCTGCAGGGCGGGCACGACTACGCCCAGTGTGAGCGCGTCTGGGGCAGTCCGGACTGGTCGGAGCGCCTGGCCGACTACCTGCTCGCGCACGGCCTACCCGAGACGGCCGCGGACGAGCTGCGCCACGAGTCGCACACGTTCGCGCCGTTCATCCGGTTCGCGCGCGACCCGCAGCCGCTCCGGGAGGGCGACGAGGTGGACGGCTGGCGCGTGCTCGAGCTTCCGGGGCACGCGGACGGCCACGTCTGCCTGCTGCGCGACGGCGTGCTCGTCGCCGGCGACCACCTCCTCGGCGTCGTCACGCCGACGATCGGCCTCTATCCCGACTCGCGCCCCGATCCGCTCGGCGACTACCAGGCCTCCTTGCAGAGGACGATCGAGCTCGCCCCCTCACTGGCGCTCCCCGGACACGGCGACCCGATCGCAGACCCCGCGAGACGAGCCCGCGAGCTGCTCTCCCACCACCGCCTGCGCCTCGACGAAACGGCTGCAGCCCTCGGGGCGGGCCCGAAAACCGCCTACCAGGTCTCGCTCGAGCTCTTCGGCACGAAGCTCGACGCCAACAACCGCCGCTTTGCCCTCGCCGAGACGCTTGCGCACCTGGAACGGCTTGTCCGCGAAGGCCGGGCCGCGCGCTCCGGCGACAGCGGAAGCCTCTCCTATACTGGGGCGTAGATCCGGTTGGACGACGAAGTCATTCCTAGACGTCCGCCCGGCGGGGCGCAGACGTGATCCTCTTCCTCGAACTCCTCGCCGTCGCGCTCATCATTCTGCTGAACGCGTTTTTCGTCGCGGGCGAGTACGCGCTCGTCACCGCGCGCAAGACGCGCATCCAGGAGCTCGTGCAGCAGGGCAACCGCCGGGCGCGCGCCGTGCTGAAGATCGTCGCCGACCCGCCGCGCTTCATCGCCGCGATGCAGCTCGGCGTGACCGCCACCAGCCTGGCAATCGGTGCTCTCGGCGAGCAGGCGCTGGCTAACGTGTTCGACCCGATCATGGCGTCGGTGATCGCGTTCACGCTCGCGTTCCTGATCATCACGTTCCTCCACGTCGTGATCGGCGAGCTCGTGCCGAAAGGCGTCGCGCTCGGACACGCGGAGAGGACCGCCCTGGCGGTGTCGGCGCCGGTGCAGGGGTTCTTCGTCGTCTTCAAACCGCTGATCTGGGTGCTGCAGAAGTCGACCGAAGTGATCCTCCGCTCGCTCGGCCTGCAGCCCCCCGGCGGCGAGATGGAGGTCTATTCCGAGGCCGAGCTGAAGATGCTGCTCTCGCGCTCGACCGAGGAGGGCGAGCTCGAGGAGCAGGAGCAGGAGATGCTCTACAAGGTCTTCGACTTCGCCGACAAGGAGGTCTCGGCCGTGATGGTGCCTCGGCCCGAGGTCGTGGCGCTCTCGGTCGAGCTGCCGCCGGAGGAGGCGCTCGCGGCCGTGATCGAGTCGCCGTACACGCGGTACCCGGTCTACCGGGGCTCGATCGACGAGGTTGTCGGCGTGCTCCACGTGCGCGACCTGTTCTCGGCGCTGGTCGACCGTGGCATCGCGGGCGTCCAACTGGAGCAGCTGCTGCGGCCGGCGCACATCGTCCCCGAGACGAAGGATCTCGCCGCGCTGCTCACAGAGTTCCGCCGCACGAACCAGCATCTCGCGATCGTCGTCGACGAGTACGGCGAGCTCGAGGGCATCGTCACGCTCGAGGATCTGCTCGAGGAGATCGTGGGCGAGATCGAGGACGAGTTCGACCTACCGGACGAGTCGATCGAGCAGCTCGCCGACGGCCGGATGCGGATCGACGGCACCTTTCCGGTCGATGACTTCAACGAGCAGTTCGGGCAGTCGCTGCCGGTCGAGGACTACCACACGATGGGCGGCTTCGTCTTCGGCCTGCTCGGCCATGCGCCGGAGCCGGGGGACACCGCCGAGCACGACGGGTGCCGCTTCAAGGTCTTGGACGTGGAGGGCTCACGCATCGAGCGGCTGGAGGTCGAGTTCGTGCCGCCCGAGCCCGCTGAGCGGCAGCTGGAGCAGGCTTCGTAGGTAAGCTGCCGCGCGGCGGGGTCAACAACCTGTTAGGAGTCTCATGAAGCGCATGCTGTTCTTGCTGGCCGTGGTCACGGCGACTGGGGCCGCGCTGTACGCCGTCGTCCCGTTCGCGGGCGCGAGGCCGGCGGCTCAGACCGCCACGACCGTCAAGGTCACCGCGAAGGACTTCAAGTTCGTGCTCTCGCGCAAGAGGGCCCCCCACGGCAAGGTCACCTTCAAGGTCACGAACAAGGGCCCGGCGAAGCACGACTTCAAGATCGCGGGCAAGAAGACGAAGCTCCTCGGCAAGGGCAAGTCGGCGACGCTGACGGTGACCCTCAAGAAGGGCAAGAAGTACACGTACATCTGCACCGTGCCGGGTCATGCCCAGCTGGGCATGAAGGGCACCTTCAAGTCAACGTAGGCGGTCTGGGTCACGAAAAGAGGCACCGCTTGCGGTGCCATTGTCAGGACGCACGGGCTTTGCCCGTGCGTCCGTCTGAACTGACCGGTCAGGAGCACAACGGGATCTGTTCCACACGCTCTGAGCCGCCGCCGGCGATGCGCCAGGCGGCGAGCTCGCCTGTGCTCACAGAGAGGATCAGATAGGGGCGTCCTTCCCAGAGGCCGATGTTCTCCACGTCGGTGCGGGAGGGACGTGGGGGCGAGGAGACGTGGGAGTGGAAGACCGCGAGCTCGTAGCCGTCGTCCTCGAGGAACCAGTTCTCCGGCTCGGTCTCGAGCTCGAACCGGTACGGGCTCGCCGCGCCGTTGCGGCCCGGGATGTAGCGCTCGGCGACGCCGTCCTTCAGCGCGACCAGGCCGCACGCTTCGTTCGGCGTCTCCGAGCGGGCATGCTCCACGAGCGCGGCGCGCACGTGCGGCGGGATCACCACCAGACGGATCGCTCCATCTCGGCCCCGGGCTCGGCGGCGTCCCAGAACGGCGCAGAGAGGTACTTCCAGCCGCCGTCGGCGAGGATCGTCACGACGACGCCCTCGTCGAGCTCGGAGGCGAGCTTCCGCGCGACGTGGGCGACGGCGCCCGACGAGACGCCGGCGAAGATTCCCTCCTCGGCGAGGAGCGCCCTGAGGCCGGCGACCGCCTCGGCGTTGGTGACGAGCACCTTGCGGTCGAGCTTCGAGACGTCGAGGATCGGCGGCACGTAGCCGTCCTCGAGCGAGCGCAGGCCCATAACGGGATCGCCGGGGAGCGGCTCCGCGGCGGCGACGGCTACGTCCGGGAACGCCTCGCGCAGGCGCGTGCCGGCGCCCATCAGGGTGCCGCCGGTGCCGAGGCCGGCGACGAGGAGGTCGACGCGCTCGAGCGCTGCCACGATCTCCCCGCCGGTGCCGTCGTAGTGGGCCGCGGGGTTCGCGTCGTTGCCGTACTGGAACAGCATGTGGTAGCGCGACTCGCGCTCGGCGAGCTCCAGCGCCAGGCGGACTGCACCGTTTGAGCCCTCCGCTGCGGGAGACTCGACGATCTCGGCCCCGTAGAGGCGCAGCAGGCGGCGACGCTCCTCCGTCACGTTCTCGGGCATGACGCAGGTCAGGCGGTAGCCCTTCAGGCGCGCGACCAGCGCGAGGGAGATGCCGGTGTTGCCGCTCGTCGGCTCGAGGAGCTCGCGGCCGGGCTCCAGCTCGCCCGCGCGCTCGGCCGCTTCGACCATCGCGAGGGCGACGCGGTCCTTGATCGAGCCGGTCGGGTTCTGCCCCTCCAGCTTCGCGTAGAGCCGCACCTCCGCCTTCGGCGAAAGGCGCGGCAGCTCGACGAGCGGGGTGTTTCCGACGAGCTCCAACAAGGAGATTGGAATTCCGGTCTCCCGAGCGAAGCGATGGGACAAGCTAGCTCCGCGAAAAACGCGCAGCATTTTTCGCGGCTGAGCCTCCGGCCATGGCCGGGAGCAGGATCACCGTTGACCCGTCGTCCACCGCCGTCTCGAGCCCGTCCTTGGTGCGCACGTCCTCGCCCTCGACGTAGACGTTCACGAAGGGCGCGAGGCTCTCGTCCTCGAGCAGCTGGCCCCGCAGGGCCGGAAAGCGGGCGGTGAGGTCGTCAAGGAGCTCGCGCACCGTGCGGCCGCTCGCCTCGATCTCGCGCGCACCCTCGGTCTCACCGCGCAGCGTCGGCGGGATCCGCACCCGGCTCAATGGCCGACTCCGGCGCAGAACTCGACGTAGTCGATGTAGTCCGTGATCGTCGGGTGCTCGCCGCAGACCGGGCACTCCGGGTCGCGCCGCAGCTTCATCTCCTGGAACTCCCCCGAGAGCGCGTCGTAAAGCAGCAGCCGTCCGACGAGCGTGTCGCCGATGCCGAGCGCGAGCTTCAGCGCCTCGGCCGCCTGGATCGAGCCGATTACCCCGGGCAGCACTCCCAGCACGCCGCCCTCCGCGCAGCTCGGCGCCAGCTCGGGAGGCGGCGGCTGCGGGAACAGGCAGCGGTAGCACGGGCCCGAGCCCGGCTTGAACACCGTCACCTGCCCCTCGAAGCGGAAGATCGAGCCGTGGACGACTGGAACGCCGTGCCACACCGAGGCGTCGTTGACGAGGTAGCGCGTCGGGAAGTTGTCGGCGCCGTCGACGATCACATCCCAGCCGGGCTCGAGGATCCGCTCGACGTTCTCCGAGGTCAGCCGCTCCCGGAACGGAACGACCTCGACTTCCGGGTTGAGCGCCTCGATCGTGCGCCGCGCTGAGTCGGTCTTCGGCTCCCCGAGCGAGTTCGTCGAGTGCGCGATCTGGCGCTGGAGGTTCGTCTCGTCGACGACGTCCGCGTCGACGACCCCAAGCTTGCCCACACCCGCCGCGGCGAGGTACAGCGCAGCGGGCGAGCCGAGCCCGCCCGCGCCGATCAGCAGGATCCGCGAGTCGAGCAGCCGCAGCTGGCCTTCCTCGCCGACCTCCGGGATCAGCAGGTGCCGGCTGTAGCGCGTCGTGCGCTCCGGGCCGAGCGACCGCGGCAGCTCTGTCGGAAAGCCGCTTCGCTGCCAGTCGGTGTAGCCGCCGGCGAGCGAGATCGCACGGTCGTAGCCGAGCTCGGTCAGCGTCTTCGCCGCGAACGCCGAGCGGTTGCCTGCCGCGCAGTAGAGCAGGACGGGCCGCGAGCGATCCGGCGCGACGCCTTCGATACGGGACTCGAGGTACCCGCGCGGCACGTGCACCGCGCCCGGGATGCGGCCCTGCGCCCACTCGTCGCGCTCGCGCACGTCGACGAGCACCGGGCCGTCGTCGCCGTTCAGCAGCTCCTGCGCACGGCGCGAGTCGACCTCCTCGATCGAGGCCTTTGCGGCCTGCAGCAGCTCGCGGTAGCTCGGCACGCTTTCGATTGTATAGCGACGATTCCGAGTGGCCGCGCCGGCGGCGGCTATGGTCGCAGCATGAGGACGATACGCGTTCAGTTTGACCTCTTTTCTGACCGCTTCCAGGCCTGTGGTCGAGGCCGCACAAAGCTGGGCGCGTCATGAGCTCACGGGGCCGGATCTTCGCCCTCGTCGCGCTCGCGGCCGTCGCGGCGTCAGGCGTCGTCGTGGTCGGCGTGCTCGCGACCCGGGGCGACGTGCCGCCACCGCCGAAGCCGCGGGCGGGACGGCCGCCGCTCGCCCTCGACCTCGGCGTGCGCACCGATCCCGAAGCGCGCGCGCTCAGGCAGGCACAGAGGCTCTATCGCGAGGGGAAGCTCGCTGCTGCCGCAGCGACCTTCGGCCGCTACCGCTCGCCGGAGGCGCAGGTCGGCGCTGCCCTCGCAGCGTGGCCCGACTCGACGATCGGGAAGCTTCAGGCGCTCCGCGCCGAGCAGCCGCGCAGCTCTCTCGTCGCGCTTCACCTCGGGCTCGCGCTCTACTGGGCCCGCCGCAACGCCGAGGCGCTGGCGGCCTGGCGAGCGGCGGCAAAGAGCCAGCCGGACACGCCATACGCGGTCCGGGCGGGAGATTTCCTGCATCCGCAGTTCGCACCCGGCCTGCCGCGCTTCGTCCCCTCGTTCCCGCTGCCGCCGCGGCTCGAACGCCTGCCCGCACCGCAACAGCTCGCTGCCCTCCGCCGTGGGGCGGCTCACGGCGGCGCGGGCGCGAAGATCCTCTTCGGCAGCGCCCTGCAGCAGCTCGGCCGGCCCGTCTCGGCGGAACGCGAGTTCGCCGCCGCCGCCGCGATGGCACCGAACGACCCCGACGCCCGGGCCGCAGCCGCCGTCGGGCTGTTCGACAAGGCCCGCCCGGCCGGCGCGTTCGGCCGGCTCGGCCCGCTCACGCGAGTCTTCCCGCACGCCCAGACCGTCCGGTTCCATCTCGGCCTGTTGCTCCTCTGGTCGGCCCAGGTGCGGGCGGCCCGCGCGCAGCTGGTGCGTGCCGAGAAGATGGACCCGAATTCCCTGCTCGGACGGCAGGCTGCGGGCTATCTCTCGGCGCTCGGGAGCGTTGGGACCCGCTGACCGAAAGATGAGCCGTTCGGCCTATGGCGTCCGTCCGACTTCCGTGAGAGAGTGCCGCATCCCGCAGCGCCGCGTGCGGATCGTCACGAGCCCAGGGGAGGAGCAAGGGAGTGAACGAGCAGGGGGAGAGGGCCAAGCCGTCGAGCATCGCCGAGGTGCTCGAGACGGACGAGGCCAAGGGGTTGCTCGAGGCCGGTCGCGAGGCGGGCTCGCTTAGCACCGACGAGATCTCGGTCGCTCTGGCCGAGCTCGAGCTCGACGCGAGCCAGGTCGACGACTTCTACCACGCACTCGAGGAGCTGCACATCGACGTCGTGGACGGCGAGGAGCAGGAGCGCCAGGCCGTGCGCGAGCCGCGCGAGGTCACGACCGACTCGCTGCAGCTCTTCTTGAAGGACATCGGCAAGGTCGACCTCTTGACGGCCGCCCAGGAGGTCGAGCTCGCGAAGCGCATCGAGCGCGGCGAGCACCGCGCGAAGCAGGAGATGGTCGAGGCCAACCTGCGCCTCGTCGTCTCGATCGCGAAGAAGTACCGCAACCAGGGCCTGCCGTTCCTCGATCTCATCCAGGAGGGCACGATCGGCCTCGTGCGCGCCGCCGAGAAGTTCGACCACCGCAAGGGCTTCAAGTTCTCGACGTACGCGACCTGGTGGATCCGGCAGGCCGTGGCCCGTGCGCTCGCCGACAAGGCCCGCACGATCCGGATGCCGGTGCACATCGTCGAGAAGCTGAACAAGATAGTCCGCTCGGAGCGGAAGCTGCGCGCAGAGCTCGGGCGGGAGCCCACCTGCGCCGAGATCGGCCGCGACGTCGAGCTCACGCCCGAAGAGGTCGAGCAGATTCGCCGCAGCTCACAGGCGCCGGTCTCGCTCGAGAAGCCCGTCGGCGACGAGGAGGAGTCCGAGTTCGGGCACTTCCTCACCGACGAGAGCGAGCCGCTTCCGGAGGAGGTTGCCGAGGTCGAGCTGCGCAAGGTGACGCTGCAGCGCGTGCTCGACACGCTGAGTGTCCGCGAGCGCCGGGTGCTGGAGCTGCGCTACGGCCTGAACGGCGAGCATCCGCGGACGCTCGACGAGGTCGGCAAGACCTTCAACGTGACGCGCGAGCGGATCCGCCAGATCGAAAACCAGAGCCTGAAGAAGCTGCGCGCGCTGGCCGACTCGGTCGCACTTCGCGACGTCGCGTAGCCCTCGCGTAGACTCGCGCGCCATGCCCGAGGCCTGGTTCGACGAGCTCTCCGACCTGCTGCGCATTCCCAGCGTCAGCGCCGATCCCGCGCACAAGGCCGACGTGGAGCGCTCCGCGGAGTGGCTCGCCGCGTTCGTGCGGCGCGCCGGGGGAGAGGCGGAGGTCGTCGCGACCGAGACGCACCCGCTGATCGTCGGCGACCTGTCCGCCTCGGACATGTCCCAGGGACGGTCCCCAGGCCGGGTCCCGACGGTGCTCGTGTACGGGCACGTCGATGTGCAGCCGCCCGACCCACTCGAGCTCTGGGAGTCCGATCCCTTCACGCTCGAGCAGCGCGGCGAGTGGCTCTTCGCACGCGGCGTCGTCGACGACAAAGGCCAGCTGTACATGCTCGCCAAGGCCGCAGCCGACCTCGCCACCGCCGGCGAGCTGCCGGTGAACGTCCGCTTCGCCTGCGACGGCGAGGAGGAGCCCGGCGGCCACCAGATCGTCGACTTCCTGGCCGCCGACGAGCGTGGGGCAGACGCCGCCCTCATCTTCGACAGCGGCATGACCACGCGCGGCGTGCCGGAGTTCGCGGTAGGGACGCGCGGCCTCGTCTACTTCCACGTCACCGTCCGCACAGGCGAGCGCGACCTCCATTCCGGCCTGTTCGGAGGCGCGGCACTGAACGCGATGCATGCACTCACGGAGATCCTCGAGACGGTTCGCCCGCGCGACGGCCGCCTGCCCGAGCCGCTGCGCGCCGGGATCGCGCCGCCGACGGAGGAGGAGCGCGGGGCCTGGGCCGAGCTCGTCCCCGGGACGCAGATGCTCGGCGACGCGGCCGCGACTCCCGCCGACCCGTGCGCGGCCGAGGAGTTCTACCTGCGCACGACGGCCGAGCCCTCGCTCGACGTGCACGGGATCGCCGGCGGCTCGCCGGTGCTCCAGAAGACGGTGCTGCCGGTCTTCGCCGAGGCGAACCTCTCGATCCGGCTCGCCCCCGGCCAGGAGGTGGACGAGATCGGCGCTGCGGTGGAGCGCCTCCTGCGGGAGGCCGTGCCAGAGGGCGCCGAGCTCGAGGTGACGCGCCTCTCCGCCTCGCCTCCGGGCCTCGTGCCGCCGGATGCGCCGGCGGTGCAGCTCGCCCAAGACGTCTTCGAGCGCATGGTTGGGCGGCGCCCGCTGCTCGTCCGCTCGGGCGGCACGCTGCCGATCGTCCCGGCGCTGGTCGACAAGGGAATTCCGACGATCGTCACCGGCTTCGCGACTCCGGAGAGCAACATCCACTCGCCGAACGAGCGCCTGCTCGCCGAGTACATGCCGCTCGGGATCGAGACGGCGCGGGAGCTCCTGCGCAGCTTCGCGGCGCTAGCTCGTTAGCCAAGGCGCCGCTTGCGGTGCCGCTTCAGGACGTGCGGGTTTCACCCGCGCGTCCGTCTGAACCGACCCGTCGACCGGCCGGTTAACTCGAAAGCGCTGGGACGTCGCAGTCGACGAGCCACGCGTGGCCGAAGCGGCGCATCTCGTCGATGATCGGAAGCAGCGCCTCGCCCTTCTCCGTGAGCTCGTACTCGACGCGGGGAGGCGATTCGTGGTAGCTGCGCCGGACGACGATCTCCTCCTGCTCGAGCGCGCGCAGCCGCTCCGAGAGCGTCCGCGGGCTGATCCCGCGGCACGAGTGCTCGAGCTCCGTGAACCGGCGGGGCCCTTCGGACAGATCGTGGACGAGCAGTGCGGTCCACTTCGCACCGATGATCTCCGCGCAGGCGGCGACCGAGCAGCTCGAGTCGTGGACGGGGTTCATCGTGCGCATCTCGCTCAGATCGTAACGAGGTCTGGCCGGAACGAGTAGTCTCGGCCGCGGTGTCGCAGCTCGACAAGGAGCTCCGCGAGCGGATCGACGAGCCGGCTTCCGACGAGGCCGAGCGCGAAACGCGCCTCTCGCCGGCCGACGCGACGGCGCAGATGCGGATCAACGTGCCGGCGCAGCGCAGTCGCAAGCTGCGCACGGTGCTGGAGCGCGCGAACGCCGATCAGGGGCTCAAGGCGTGGTGGCACGTGGCGAACGTGAACGCCGTCAAGCGCCTCGAGATCAACGACCACTCCTGGGTGCACATCCAGATCGTCGCCAACATCGGGTTGCGCTTCCTGCGGATCCTTGCCAAGCGCGGGGTCGAGCCGGCGATGGTGGCGGACTACGACATGAAGCAGGAGGACGCCGAGGTCGTCGTGCTGGTCGGCGCGCTGCTGCACTGCGTCGGCATGGCCGTCCACCGCGACCGGCACGAGGACTGGAGCCTGTTCCTCGCCGAGCCGAAGGCGCGTGAGCTCCTGCACGGTCTCTACGAGGAGCCCGAGCTGACCGTCGTCGTCTCCGAGGTCCTGCAGACGATCACGAGCCACCGCGAGTCGGGCAGGCCGCTGACGCTGGAGGCCGGGATCGTGCGCGTCGCTGATGCGCTCGACATCGAGGAGGGCCGCTCGCGGATCCCGTTCGAGCGCGGGCGCGTCTCGATCCACTCGATCTCGGCAGCGGCAATCGACGAGGTGATCATCAGCGAGGGCGACGAGCGCCCGGTCTCGGTGGAGATCAAGATGAACAACTCGGCGGGTGTGTACCAGGTCGACGAGCTGCTGAAGTCGAAGCTGCACGGCTCCGGGCTGGAGCCGTACGTCGAGGTCGTGGCGCGGATCGAGAACGAATCCGAGAAGAGCCTCTTGCCGATGTACCGCCTCGAGTAGCCCTGGCGTAGGGGCCGTCCCTAGGACACGGCGGTTTCGGACGTATCCGCTTTCGGGATCGGCTCAAGGCTGTAGCCGACGCCGTAGCGGGTCTGGATGAACGTGTGACGTGGGGCGCGTGAATCGATCTTCTCGCGCAGCCGGCGGACGCAGACGTCGACGGTGCGGTCGCGGTGCGTCGCGCGGCGGCCCCAGATCCGCTGCAGCAGCTCGTCCCGACTCGCCACGCGCCCTCGGTCGAGCGCGAGCGCGTACAGCAATCGGAACTCCGTCGGCGTCAGCTCGGCGCTCTCGCCGTCGACGAACGCCTGCACGGAACGTGGGTCGATGCGCAGCTCCTCGATGACCAGCTCCTCGCCGCGGTCTTCCTGCACGCCCCGAACGCCGCGCCGCGCCGCGGCCTGCACCCGCGCGACCAGCTCCTTCATCGAGAACGGCTTCACGAGGTAGTCGTCGGCGCCGATCTGCAGCGCGTGGACCCGGTCGTGCTCGGTGCCGCGCGCACTGACCACGAGGATCGGCGTGCCGATGCCCTCCGCCCGCGCCTGCTCGATCAGCGCCCAGCCGTCGAGCCCCGGCAGCATCAGGTCGAGCACGAGCACGTCAGGCCGTTCGTACCGCAGCCGCGCAAGCCCTACCTCGCCGGCGCCCACCCGCACGGGGTCGAGCCCGGACGAGGCGAGGTGCTGCGCCATTCCCTCGGCGATCGTGTCGTCGTCTTCGACGATCAGAACCTTCGTCACGCGATACTCACACTAGTGGCTGACACTGACTACGAAGCGCTTCGCGCCGGCTTTACGGCCGCCGTCTCCCACGAGCTGCGCACGCCGCTGGCTCGGCTCCAGACCCTGCTGGAGACGGCCGAGCTCCCCGGCGCCGACCTGCAAAGGCTGCTCGCCCAGGCCCGTGAGGAGGTCGACGAGATGACCGAGCTGGTGGACGACATCCTCTTCCTCAGCGAGCTCGAGCAGGAGCGGGAGGTCGTCGCGCTGGGCGACACCGAGGCCGCGCCGATCCTCAGGGAGCTCGTGCGGGAGCGCGCGGAGCGGGCCGAGCTGGCCGGCCTCAGGCTCGAGCTCCGAATCGAGGACGACCACCTGCACGTGCCGCTGCGCGGACGGATGCTGCGGCTCGTCGCCGAGAACCTCGTCGAGAACGCTCTCCGATACGCGGGCGAGGGCGCGACCTGCGTCGTCTCCCTCGCTCGGGGGGAGGGAGCGGTCGTGCTCGAGGTCGCCGACGACGGCGCCGGCGTCCCCGACGAGGACGTGCCGCGCCTCTTCGAGCGCTTCTTTCGCTCCGACCGCGCGCGCACCACGCGCGGAACCGGCCTCGGTCTCGCGATCGTCAAGCACGTAATCGAGGCCGCGGGCGGCAACGTCGAAGCCCGCGGCGGACAGGGCCGCGGGCTCGACGTGCGGTGCGTGCTTCCGGCGTGAGCTAGGAATGAACCCGCGCCAGGCTCTTGCGCGACGCCTTCTGGACGATCTTCGGCAACTCCACGAAGCGGAGCTTCGGCCCGTACGACTGGCCCTTGGTCAGCGCCCAGTCGACGAACTTCTTCAGCTCGGCGGCCTTGCCGGTCTTGAGCGGCACGACCACGTAGGTGAAGGTGCAGATCGGGTAGGCCTTCGGCTGCCTCGGGTTCGGGTCGACGACGGTGATCGAGTTGTCCTTGCTCTGGAGCTTCGTAAGCGTCTTCGCGGCCGCGCGGATCTGGACGATCCCAGGGAGCTGGTAGCGCCCGGCGCGGTTCTTGATCGCCGCCATCGTCAGGTGGTTGTTGAGCGAGTAGGCGACGTCGACGTACGTGATGCCGCCGTTTGTCGTCTTGAGCTTGCCCGCCACGCCGGAGCTGCCCCTGGCGCCGACGCCGACGTGGAAGTCCGGCTGGGTGCCCCTGCCGACGCTGTTCTTCCACGCCTTGCTGACGTGGGAGAGGTAGTCGGTGAAGTTGTAGCTCGTCCCGCTCGCGTCGCTCCGGTAGATCGGGACAACCTTCTCGTGCGGCAGCTTCAGGCCTGCATTGATCTTCTTGATCGCCGCGTTGTCCCAGTAGCGAATCGAGCCGGTGTAGATCCCGGCGAGGATCGGGCCCGTCAGCTTGAGACCGCTGCCGACGCCGCTGATGTTGTACGGGATCGAGGTGGCCGAGAACGCCCATGGAATCTGAACGCACCCGTGGCACGCGCTGAACTGGTCCTTCGTCAGCGGGGCGTCGCTGGCGCCGAAGTCGACGGTGCGCGCAGAGATGGCGGAGATGCCACCGCCGCTGCCGATTCCGCTGTAGGCGATCTTCGAGGGGTGGTAGTTCGCTTGCCACTTCGCGACGAGCGGCGCCACGAAGGTACTACCTGCTCCGACGAGCGTGCCCGTCTGCCGCGCCGGGGCCGCCCCGGCGAGGCTCGTCCAGGCCGTGAGCGCCACGGCCGTGATCGCAAGCACGGCGAGGACCGCCGCAGTGGCTCGCTTCCTGTTCACGTTCTGTCTCTCCTCTCCTGAGTAACCCGCTATACCTGGAGCGTGACGCCCGCCGGGCGGCTCATGGGCTGAGGCGTGGTTCTGATCTGGTAACGGTCTGGTAACGGCGCGCTGGGCAATCCGGGGCACGCGTTAGCGTGCGGCGCGATGAGCAGCATGCCGCTCACGGCACGGGAGACGCTCGGCGCCACGCGCCGGTTCCGCGACCGGCTCGGCGACCGGCTGCTGTTCGTCTTGACGCTGCTCGCCGCGCTGGCCGCGATCGCGCTGATGATCGCGATCGCCTACAAGGTGCTGCGAGGCGCGCACCTCGCGTTCAGCACGTTCGGGCTCGGCTTCCTGACGGGGACGACCTGGGATGCCACGAACGGCGTCTTCGGCGCCGGCACGTTCCTCTACGGCACGGCGGTGACGTCAATGATCGCGCTGCTCATCGCGGGCCCGTTTGCGATCGCCGTCGCACTCTTTCTGAGCGAGCTCGCGCCGCGGGGCATGCGCGGCGCCGTCGGCACTCTCGTGGAGATGCTCGCAGCGATTCCCAGCGTCGTTCTCGGGCTCTGGGGAATCCTCGTGATGGGGCCCTTCGTCGCTCGGCACGTCGAGCCCTGGCTCCACCGCTGGTTCGGGTTCGTGCCGATCTTCGGCGAGCCGTCCACCGGCAGCGACGTCTTCATCGCCGGCCTGATCCTGGCGATCATGATCGTCCCGATCGTGGCGAGCATCTGCCGGGAGCTGTTCCTGAGCACCCCGCAGGAGCTCGAGGACGGCGCGCTGGCACTCGGCGCGACGCGCTGGGAGATGGTGCGCGGCGTCGTGCTCTCCGGGTCGCGCTCAGGGATCGCGGCAGCGTTGATCCTGGGCCTCGGCCGCGCGCTCGGCGAGGCCATCGCGGTCACGCAGGTAATTGGCGCCGGCACTGCGATTCACACCTCGTTCTTCCAGACGGGTGACACGCTCGCCAGTCGCATCGCCGCCCAGTTCCAGGGCGCGGGCACGCAGCTTCAGACGTCGTCGCTCTTCTACCTGGCGGCGATCCTGCTCGTTATCGGGCTGGTCACGAACCTCCTCGCGCAGGTGATCGTGCGGCGGTTCGAGTTCCAGCGGACCGGAGGAAGCTGATGGCGGCGGTCGAGCCGACGCTGCTCCGCGGCGATGCGCGTGTCCGCCGCCGCAGGATCGTGAACCGCGCGGCCGAGGCCGTGGCGAACCTCGCCGCGCTGGCCGCCGTCGCGGTGCTCGCGATCGTCGTCCTCTCGGTGGCGCGGCGCGGGCTGGGCGAGCTCAGCTGGGGCTTCCTGACGGAGCCTTTGCCGCTCTTCGGCGAGCCCGGCGGCGGGATCGCTCCGCTGATCGTCGGATCCGCGCTCCTCATCGGGATCGCGACCGCGATCGCGCTGCCGCTCGGCGTGGCGACCGCCATCTTCCTGACGGAGTTCGCCTCGAAGCGAGTCGCCGCCGGGATCCAGCTGACGCTCGACCTGATGAACGGACTGCCGTCGATCATCCTCGGCGTCTTCGTCTTCGGCCTGCTCGTGAACGGCCACACGCAGAGCGGGTACGCGGGCGGCTTCGCGCTCTCGATCGTGATGCTCCCGCTGATCGCGCGCTCGACGCAGGAGGTGCTTCGCCTCGTCCCGGCCGCGCAACGCGAGGGTGCTCTCGCGCTCGGCGCGAGCCGCTGGCGCACCGTTCTCGGGGTGGTGCTGCCGAGCGCTTTCGGCGGGATCCTGACGGGCACCGTCCTCGCCATCGCGCGGGCCGCGGGCGAGACCGCGCCGCTGCTGTTCGCCTGCTCGATCTACGCGAACACCGTCTCGACCGACATACGCCACGCGCTCCCGAACATGCCCGTTCAGATCTTCATCTGGTCGGAGTCATCCGATCCCGCCGACCACCAGCGCGCTTGGGCCACAGCGCTCGTGCTGCTCTTGTTCGTGCTCGTCACGAGCGTGCTGGCACGGGCGGCGCTGGCCCGCAGCCGCAAGAAGCTTGGCCAATGACCGAGGAGGAAGAGCCGGTGAACGAGACCGTTACGATGCCGCCGATGAGGCCGGTTGACGTCGCGGAGCGGCGGGAGGCGGAGCCGCACGCGGGTGAGACCGTCTTCGACGTGGAGGGCCTGACCGCCAGCTACGGCCGCAACGTCGCCGTCAAGGGCGTCGACCTCGCGGTCTACAGGAACCTGATCACGGCGGTGATCGGCCCTTCCGGGTGCGGGAAGAGCACGTTCATCCGCTGCCTGAACCGGATGAACGACACCGTCCCGAGCTTCAAGCTCGACGGCCGCGTGCTCTACCACGGCATCGACATCTACGGCGACGGCGTCGAGCCCGTCGAGGTGCGGCGGCGGATCGGGATGGTCTTCCAGAAGCCGAACCCGTTCCCGAAGACGATCTACGACAACGTCGCCTGGGCTCCGCGCGTCCTCGGGCTGAAGGACGGCCTCGACGAGCGGGTCGAGAAGGCGCTGCAGGGCGCGGCTCTCTGGGACGAGGTCAAGGACCGGCTCAAGAAGAGCGCCCTCTCGCTCTCGGGCGGCCAGCAGCAGCGGCTCTGCATCGCGCGCGCGATCGCGATCGAGCCCGAGGTGCTGCTGCTCGACGAGCCGGCCTCGGCGCTCGACCCCATCGCGACGCAGAAGATCGAGGAGCTGATGCGGGACCTGAAGCGGGACTACACGCTCGTGATCGTGACGCACAACATGCAGCAGGCGGCGCGCGTGGCCGACCGCACTGCGTTCTTCAGCCTCGAGGTCGACGACGGCGGCGGCCGCGCCGGGGTGCTGGTCGAGTACGACGAGACCGAGAAGATCTTCACGGCCCCTTCCGACAAGCGGACGGAGGACTACGTCACGGGGCGCTTCGGATGAACGTCCGCGTCACGTTCCAGGAAGAGCTCGACCAGCTCGAGGCGAGCCTTCAGGAGGAGGGCGCGCTCGTCCTCCGCGTGCTCCGCGGAGCTCTGAACGCGCTCGCGCAGCGCGACGTCGAGCTCGCCGACGAGGTGATCGCGTTCGACGACGACGTCGACCGCCGCTACGTCGAGATCGAAGAGGTGATCCAGTCGCTGCTCGCGCGGCAGACGCCCGTCGCCACCGACCTCCGCCTCGTGCTCGCGATGCTGCACATGAACCTCCATCTCGAGCGGATGGCCGACTACTGCGTCACGATCGCGAAGCTGACGAAGCTCGTGGCGGACGTCGAGGGCGACCCGATGCTCCTGCAGAGCCTGGAGGAGATGGGCGAGCGGGCCGAGCAGATGATCCGAATCGCCCTCGATTCCTTCGTCGACCGCGACGTCGAGGCGGCCTCGTCGCTCGTTGAGCTCGACGAGCTCATCGAC
>JBKPFI010000080.1:0-1486 GCA_046728775.1 Actinomycetota bacterium
TAGGACAGCGCCAGTCTGAACGCCTCTGCGAGCAGGGCATCGCCGGCGAGAATCGCGTTCGCCTCGCCGTATTGCGCCCACGTGCTCGACTGCCCCCTGCGCACCTCGTCGTTGTCGAGGGCCGGCAGGTCGTCGTGGACGAGCGAGAAGTTGTGCACGAGCTCGAGCGCCGCCGCTGCGGGAAGCGCGGCCTCGGGCTCGGCCCCCGCGGCCTCCGACGTCGCGAGGCAGAGCACCGGCCGCACACGCTTGCCGCCGCCGGCCAGCGCGTGGCGCATCGACGTCTCGAGCCCGCCGAGCTCCGGCGTCAGCGCGAGCTCGGAGAGGTACGACTCGACCAGGCTCAGGAGCTCTTCGGGGGCCGTCACATCGCCTCCTGAGCCATCGCGGATCGACGAGTCTTTGCAGACGGCCGCCCGGCCGAGGCTTCGCTTGCGATGCCGACCTGGAAGGCCGTGCCGGCTTTTGCCGGTGCGGCCGTTGAGGCCCGGACGGCCTGGAAGCGCCGTCGCAAGCGCGGGCTCAGGACTCCGCCTCCCGCTTCGCCAGCTGGAGCTGCGCCTCGACCTCTTTCGCGATCCCGCTGAGCTCCGTCAAGATCTCGATCGCCTCGTCCGGGTCCTCGGTCTGCTCGAGCCGCTCCCGGGTCCGCTCGAGCCGGTCGAGCAGCTCCTCGGCGCTCTTGAGACGTTCCTCGGCACTCACGCGGGTGCTTCCTTCACGATCCTGCCCAAGGCATCGCTTGCGATGCCGCTTCGAGGCCGTGCCGGCTTTGCCGGCGCGGCCGTCGCCAACTCGGCCACACGACAACTTTCACGTGGTTCTCTCCTTCGCGATGTGGCCGAGTATGCCGTTTACCAGCCGACCCGCGTCCTCGGACGAGTAGCGCTTCGCGAGCGAGACTGCTTCGTCGATCGCGACCTCGACCGGCACGCTGCCGCGGTCGAGTTCGAGGATCGCCATGCGCAGGATGTTCCGCTCGAGCGCGCCGAGCCGGTCGGCCGTCCACTCGTCGGCGGCGGCGGTGATCCGCGCGTCGAGCTCCTCGTGCCGCTCGACCACCGCCTCGGCGAGCTCGCGCGAGAACGGGTCGATCTCGCCCTCGAACAGCGACGTGAGCTCCTGCCCGGTCACGTCCCACTGGTAGAGGAGCACGAGCGCGGTTCGGCGCGCGGCGCGGCGGCCGGCCACTACACGACCTCCTCGATCTCGACGTCGACGCGCTCGACCTCGAGCCCTGACACCCGCGCGACCGCGTCTGCGACCCGCTCCTGCACCGAGCGGGCGAGCTCCGCCAGCGGAACGCCGTAGTCGGCCGAGAGCTCGAGCGACACCGTTGCTCGGCCGCCGCCGTGCTCGACCTCGACCGCGCGCTTCGGGCGCCGTACTCGGGCCCCGTCGACGCTCTGCGCCGCCTGCGCGACAAGACGCGACAGCGCCGTCGCCGTCAGGGTGATCGACCCGTTCGGGCCGTGAAAGACGAGCG
>JBKPFI010000388.1:0-5195 GCA_046728775.1 Actinomycetota bacterium
GCATTGACGAGGGTCGACTTCCCAACATTAGGCCGCCCCGCAACGGCGACGATGCCGCTGTTCAAACGGACAAACCCCCACCCAGGGTGGGGAAGCATGCCCGCCCCCCTCGGCGGAGACGATACCCCCGACAGGCGCACGTGTCTGTCCCCGATTTGTGACGATTCGGCAACTTCCGCGGCGCCGAGGCGCTCGACGCACGGCAAGGCCGTCGCCCTGTACGCAGTGCCCTCAGTCCAGCTCCCACGTTTCCGGCAGGAGGTCGGCCGGCGTGTAGGTGACGACCTCGCCGTGGCGGTTGCGGAAGGTCACGTGGTCGAGGCGAAACTCGTAGAGCCATTGCCGGCAGCCGCCGCACGGGGATGCCGTGATGCCCATTGCCTCGAGATCCCCCGGGCGGCAGCCCGCCACGACCGCGCACGAGATCGCGACCTTCTCCGCGCAGACGCCGAGCGGGTACGCCGCGTTCTCGACGTTCACGCCGTCGAAGACCCTCCCGTCGCGGGCACGCACTGCTGCGCCGACGAGGTAGTTCGAGTAGGGGGCGTATGCTCGCTCCGCCGCCGCCACCGCGCGCTCGTACAGATCGTCGCTCACGCGAGCCCCTGGAAGACGACGAGCGTCACCAGCGCTCCGAGCACTCCACCGTACGCGACCTCGAGCGCCGAGTGCACGCCCGACTCGACGCGCGTCTGCGCCACCAGCAGCGCCATGATGAAGGTGAGCGACGAGATCAGGAAGCGGTGCGAGACGCTGACGATGTACGTCGCCGCCATCCAGCCGGCGAAGGCGACGGCCGCGTGGCCCGAGGGCAGCCCGCCGCGTAGGGGCGTACCGCGGCCGGTGTACGCCTTCGTCCCGATCACGACGATGATCGTCAGCACGAGCGCGATCAGCGTCACTTGGGCCGGCGCATCACGCAGCCGGTCGAGCAGGCGCGAGCTCTTATCGGCGACTTGCCCGGAAAAGACGAGGTAGCCGACCGCGACCGCGTTGACCGTCGCGATCAGCACCGCGCCGGCCGCGATGTCCTTGGCCAGCTTCGCTAGCGGGTCGAACGAGGTCGTAGCGACGTCGATCGCCTGCTCGATCGCCGAGTTGATCATCTCCGTGATGAACACGAAGGCGATCGCAAGCAGGAGCGCGATCAGCTCGAGCCGGGAGACTCCCATCGCGACCGCGGCCACGAGCACGACGACGGCGGCCAGGAAGTGGATCCGCAGGTTCCGCTGCGTCCGGAGGACGTGGATGATCCCCTCGAACGCGAAGTTGAAGCTCTCGAGGAGGGTCTGCGCCCGGCGCCTCGTCACCCGCTCCACTGTGCCTCCCGCGCTCTCATCTCAGCCCCGTGGTCGTGGCCGAGCAGATGGAGCAGCCCGTGGACGAGCGCCGGTCGCCAAGTCTCCCCGACGACCTGCGGGCAGAGCACCGCGTCGCCGAGCTGGCGCGGAAGCCCCGGTGCGAGCTCCTCGCAGCCGTCGATGGGAAAGGACAGCACGTCCGTGACCTCGTCGAGGCCGAGGTGGTCCCTTTTGAGCGCGCGCATCTCGTCCGGCCCGACGAAGTGCAGCCCGAGCTCGCCCTCCTCGACTCCCTCGCCCGCGAGGACGCTGCGCGCCAGCTCGGCAGCCGCCGCTTCCTCGACGTCCATGCCGCTGCGGTTCGACACCTCGACCGAGATCATCCCGCTACCGGCTGCGCTGCGTGCCCGTCTCCTCCGCATGGAGCTTGTAGGCCTCCACGATGCGCTGGACGAGCTTGTGGCGCACCACGTCCTCGTGGCCGAAGCTGATGAAAGCGATCCCGTCGATCGCGCCGAGAATGTCCTGCACCTGAATGAGCCCCGAGGCCTGTTCTCTGGGAAGGTCGATCTGGGTCACGTCCCCGGTGACGACGACCTTCGAGCCGAACCCGAGCCGCGTCAGGAACATCTGCATCTGCTCCGGGCTCGTGTTCTGGGCCTCGTCGAGGATGATGAACGAGTCGTTTAGGGTGCGTCCGCGCATGAACGCGAGCGGTGCGACCTCGATCGTGCCCTTGTCCATGTAGGCGGCGAGCCGGTCCGGATCGAGCATGTCGTAGAGCGCGTCGTACAGTGGGCGGAGGTAGGGGTCGACCTTCGCCAGCATGTCGCCGGGGAGGAAGCCGAGCCGCTCGCCGGCCTCGACCGCGGGCCGCGTGAGGATGATCCGGCCGACCTCGCGGTCGGAGAGCGCGGCGACGGCGAGCGCCATCGCAAGGTACGTCTTGCCGGTGCCCGCCGGGCCGATCGCGAACGTGACCGTGTGGCGGCGGATCGCGTCGACGTAACGCTTCTGGTTGATCGTCTTCGGCGCGATCTTCTTGCCGCGATGGCGCCAGACGACGTCTTCGAAGACCTCGCGGATGTCCTCGGCCTGGTCGATCGCCGCGAGCACCGCGTCGACGGTCGCCGGCCCAATGTCGTGCCCGCCTTCGACTAGCTCGGCGAGCTCGTCGACGACCGCGCGGGCCTGCGCGACGTTGGGGTCGTCGCCCTCGATCGTCAGGCGGTTGCCGCGGAGCAGGATCGTGATCCGGAGGCGGTCGCGCAGCGCGTCGAGGACGCCGTCGCCGACGGTCGCGAGCTCGGCGGCGACGTCGTTGGAAACCGAGAGAACTTCCTGCACGCGGCCTCAGTGTAGGCCTTCCCGCCGCGGACATCGCCGGCGCACTCAGCGCGCCTTTTGGGCGTGACGCTTTCTTCACCGTTTCGGCACAGACACGTGTGCTGCCCGCGGATACGCTCGCAGTGGGGAGGAGGCCGGGCGCGCCTGAACTACGGGACGGCGAAGGGTCAGGCGAGCTTCTCGCGCACGAGCTGGCTCACCGCCGAGCCGTCGGCCCGCCCCGCGACCTGCGGCATCACGTCCGCCATCACGCGACCGATGTCGCGCATGCTCGTCGCGCCGACCTCGGCGATCGCGTCGTCGACGATCTCCTCCAGCTCCTCCTCCGAGAGCGGCTCCGGCATGAACTCCTCGAGCACCGCGAGCTCCTCCTCCTCGCCCTCGGCCTGCTCCTCCCGGCCGCCGGCGCGAAACGCCTCCGCCGCCTCGGCCCGCCGCTTGCGCTCGCGCTGGAGCACCTGCAGCTCCTCGTCGTCGTGCAGCGGCCGCTGGAGCTCCTTCTCCGCCGAGCGCAGGCTGGCGAGGATCAGCCGCAGCGTGTCGCGGCGCTTCGCGTCGCGCGCGGCCATCGCCTGCTTGAGCTCGCTCTCCAGGCGCGCGATCAGGCTCATCCCGCCAGCCCCCAGACCCGGCCGCCGAGGATGTGCCAGTGGAGGTGGAAGATCGTTTGCCCGGCGCCCTCCCCCACGTTCACGACAACGCGGTAGTCCTCGAGACCGGCTTCACGCGCCGTCTCGGCGACGAATTCGAGCATCCGCTTCGCCTCGTCCGCCGGAAACTCGGAAATCTCGCGGAAGCTCGGCACGTGGCGTTCCGGGATCACGAGCAGGTGCGTGTCGGCCTTCGGCGCGATGTCATGCACGGCGACGAAACCTTGGGCGGCGTGGACATGCTCGCCCTCGTGGACGAGCCGGCAGAAGAGGCAGTCCTCAGGCAGCGAGGATCCCCTCCTCCGTGACCGCCCGTGCCCGTACGCGGACGAGCTCCCCGACCGGCGCGTCAACCAGCCAGGGCGAGTAGTCGTCGCCGTAGCCGCGGCCGGGGCGGTCGACGAGCACGACGTCCTCGCTCCCGAGCTTCTCCCGCCAGCGCGCGACGCTCGCGCGGCGCGAGGCCTCGCGCAGCCGGGCACTTCGCTCGCGCTTGACCGCGGGCGGCACGGTGTCGGCCGCGGCCGTCGCGGTCCCGGGCCGCGGCGAGTACGGGAAGACGTGGACCTTCGTCACGCCGGCCGACCGGATCACCGACAGCGTCCGCGCGAACGCCGCCTCGTCCTCGCCGGGGAACCCCACGATGGCATCTGTCGTGAGGTTGAAGTCGTGGAGCGGCTCGAGTCGCCTGAGGTACGTGGCCGAGTCGTACCGCCGTCCCATCGCCCGCAGCACCCAGTCGTCGCCGGACTGCAGCGGGACGTGGAGGTGACGGCCGACGGCGGGCGTCTCGCGGAGGGCCTCCGTCAGCTCGACGTTCACATGGTTGATCTCGATCGACGAGAGCCGCAGCCGCGCCAGCCCCGGCACCGAGCCGGCCTCCCGCACGAGCCGAGTGAGCCCGTACCGGGCCTCCCGGTCGCGGTAGCAGCCGAGGTTGATTCCCGTGAGGACGATCTCGCGGTGGCCCTGGTCGACGCGCCGGCGCACCTCGCGCAGGACCGCCTCCGCCGGGCGGCTGCGGGAGGCGCCGCGCACCTGCGGGATCACGCAGAAGGCGCATGAAAAGCTGCAGCCGTCCTGCACCTTGACGAACGCGCGCACGCGATCGAGCCGCGCGTCGGCCTGGACACAGCCGATCGCGCCGACGTCCCGCGCAACGGCGGCCGGCGTCTCCTCGCTCCGGCGAGAGACGAGGACGACGTTCTCCGGCAGGCCCTGGAACCCGTCCGCGGCCAGGTTCGCACCGCACCCGGTCACGTACACGCGCGCGTGCATGCGTGCCGCGCGCGAGGCTGCGTGACGCGACTTGCGCACGGCCTCGTGGGTCACGCAGCACGTGTTGACGACCGCGACGTCGCCGTCGACTTCGCGCTCGGTGTGGCCGTCCGCCAGCAGCCGCTCGCGGATCTCCTGCGCGTCGACGTGCGAGACCTTGCACCCGAGGAACCGGACCGAGAAGGTCGCCACGGCGGCGAACCTTACTCCTCGCGCCGAAAGACGTCCGCCGCCCAGCCGCCTTCGACGACCCGCCGCTCGTGGCGGTAGGCACCGGAGGCGAGAACATCCTGCTCGAGGTAGCCGGAGGTGATGACGATCGCACCGCTGAGGCGCGGGAGCAGGCGCTCGACGGCCTCCGCCGAGATGTTCGCCACCGCGACGTCGGCGCGCGGCAGCGGCTCGGCGAGCGCGTCCGCGAGGCGGCAGTCGACCTCGGCGCCGTTGGCGTCGGCGTTGCTGCGCGTTGCCTCGAGCGCCGACGGGTCTCGGTCGAGGGCGATCACCGGAGCGAAGCCGAGCCGAGCCGCGGCGATCGCGAGCACACCTGAGCCGCAGCCGACGTCGAGCAGACTGCCTCGCTCCTGCTGGACCAGCAGCCCCAGGCAGAGGCGAGTGG
>JBKPFI010000433.1:0-2105 GCA_046728775.1 Actinomycetota bacterium
GCGGCCGTCGCGGACGACCCGAGCCGCCACGTCGCTCGTCCCGACATGAACGGTCACCGCGGCAGGGATCGGCTCGAGCTCCTCGAGGGCCACGTCGAGGCGCCAGCTCACCGGGTAGGAGCCGGGAGCAACGAGCGCGTCGCCGCGGCGCAGCTGCGACCGGGCGATCCCGGGGAGGTTGACCGCAACCCGCTGACCCGCTTCGGCGCGCGTCACCGGCAGGTCGTGCACCTGCACGCCGCGCGCGCGGGTTCGCAGGCCCGACGGCTCGACGCGCAGCTCGTCGCCGGGCGCGAGCGAGCCGGACCAGAGCGTGCCCGTGACGACGGTGCCCGCGCCGGCGATCGTGAAGGCGCGATCGACGTAGAGCCGTGCCGGCACCTCGCGGGTGCGGGCGGGAACGCCGGCTGACACGCGCGCGAGGGCGGCACGCAGCTCGTCGAGGCCGTCGCCGGTCTTGGCGCTGACGGGCACGACCTCGGCGCCGGGGACGAGCTCCCGCGCCTCGGCGAGCGCGAGCTCGAGGGTCTCCGCGTCGACGGCGTCCGCCTTCGTCACCGCGACGACGCCGAGGTCGATCCCCAGCAGGCGCAGGATTGCCAGGTGCTCGTGCGTCTGCGGCCGCGCCCCCTCGCCCGCGTCGATCACGAGCAGGAACAGGTCGATGCCGGTCGCGCCGGCGACCATTGTCCGCACGAACCGCTCGTGCCCGGGGACGTCGATCAGCGAGAGCCGCGTTCCGTCGGGGAGCTCGAGCGGCGCGTAGCCGAGCGCGATCGAGATCCCGCGCTCCTGCTCCTCGGGCAAGCGGTCGGTGTCCTTGCCCGTGAGCGCCCGTACGAGCCAGGTCTTGCCGTGGTCGATGTGCCCCGCGGTCCCGACGGTCAGTGCCACGGGGGGACCGTACCGGCGGCGCCGAGGTGCTTGACCATGATCAGGCAAGGGTTTTCCTCGTTCCACACGCCCCTCAGCTCCTCCAGGGGCCGAAAGCCCCGCGACTCGTAGAAGCGCCGCGTCCTGGCGTAGTGGGTGCTCGGGTGCGACGGCCCGAGCGTCTTGACCTGCAGGTACTCGACGCCTTGCGGCCGGAGGAACGATTCGGCGGCCAGGACGAGCGCAGTGCCGAGCCCCTGGCCCTGTCGCTCGGGCCGGACGCCCATGACGTAGATCTCCGCCGCGGCCTCGTTGTGCAGCTTCAACGAGAGGAAGGCGTCCCGGCCGACGGCGAACGTCGGCAGCTCGGCGACGTCCCGCACGTACTGGCGGACCGCCTCCTCGATCCCGAACCAACCCGGCAGCGCCTCGAGCACGCTCTCGCACACCGCGGAGCGCTCACCGGCGTCCTCGACGGGGAGGACCGCGGCCGGCATCAGGCGGGCCGCGCCTCGATCAGCGCCTCGTGAAAGCGGACGGGTTCGAAACCTCCGGCGGCGAACAGCGCGCGCCACTGCGCCTCACTCCGCTCCTTGCCACCCACCAGCGCGAGGAGGAGCAGGTCGAGCCACTTCGAGCCGTTCGGATCGTTTCCCTCGGCCAGGACGGCATCGAGGACGAGCAGCCGCGCCTCGTCGCCCGCCGCGGCGCGGACGGTGCGCAGGATCGCTGCGGCACGCTCGTCGTCCCAGTCGTGGAGGATCCCCGAGAGCACGTAGACGTCGCCCTCGGGCACCCGCTCGAAGAAATCGCCCTCCACGAACTCGATCCGCTCGCCGAGCGCACCCTCGTCGCGGACGGTCTCGGGAAGGTCGAACACGATTCCGCGGAGCCCAGGCCGGTCGCGCAGCAGCTCGACGAGCAGGGAGCCGTTGCCGCCGCCCAAGTCGACGACGAGCTCGTCGCCGCGCCAGTCGACCGGCGCCAGGCGCTCGGCGCGGCGGACCTTGCCCTCCTCCATCGCGCGATCGAACGCCGCGCGCTCTTCCGGATGGGCCGCGAGCCAGGACCAGAAGTCCGTGCCGAACGTGCGAGGGAAGACCGGTTCGTCCGTCGCGTCGAGCTCGCCGACGGTCCGGTACCAGACGCCACCGAAGAGATGGGCGAAGTCGTGCCAGCCGCTCCCCGCGCGGACGAGCTCCGAGGCGGGAGTGTTCTGGAAGACGCCCGGA
>JBKPFI010000425.1:0-5992 GCA_046728775.1 Actinomycetota bacterium
TCCCGCCGGTGACGAGGAACGCTCCGAGTGCGTCGAAGTTCGCCAGCCGGCCGGCGGAGACGCGTTCCTTCTTGAGCAGGAGGAACGCACCTACGAAGGCGATCGCGCTGAACGGGACGTTGATGAACAGGACCCAGCGCCAGCCCGGCCCCTCGGTGAGCAGCCCGCCGAACAAGACGCCGGCCGCGCCGCCGATACCGGAGACGGCCGCCCAGACGCCGAGGGCCGTGTTGCGGTCACGCGTGGAGCGGAAGGTGCTGGTCAGGGACGACAGCGCGGCGGGCGAGAGCATGGCGGCCCCGACGCCCTGGGCGAAGCGGGCCCCGATGAGCAGCGACTCGCTGTGGGCCAGGCCCCCGGTCAGCGACGAGCTGGCGAACACGAGCAGGCCGGTGACGAGCACGAGCCGACGGCCGAGCAGGTCCGCCATGCGGCCGCCGAGCAGCAGGAAGCCGCCGTAGGTGAGGATGTAGCCGTTGACGACCCACTGCAGGCTCTGCTGGCTGAAGCCGAGGTCGTCCTTGATCGACGGCAGGGCGATGTTGAGGATCGAGGCGTCGAGCACGTCCATGAACTGGACGAGGCTGAGCAGGAGCAGGATCGCGATGCCTCGCCGCGAGGACAGCGACGAAGCGTCGTCTGGCTTGTCGATGGACACAACGGGCGCGTAGGACTCTGCGCTCATGATCTGGGCCTCCCTGTTTCAGTTGACATGGGAGCGATCGTGCTCGTGCGAGAAGGGGTGTCGCCTCGTTGGAGCACCGAGATCCGAACCACAGGGTTTTGCTAGGCACCCCTAGACTCGGGAGCGGTGACCGAGCAAGCCTTCTCCGTTCGGCTCGAGCTGCTCGAGCGTGACACCGAGCTGGCCACGGTGGGCGAGCTGGTCGGCGACGCAGGTCGTGGCGGGCGCCTGCTGGCGATCGAGGGGCCGCCCGGGATCGGCAAGAGCGCGCTGATCGCCGAGGCCAAGGCGCGTGCTCAGGCGGCCGGATCCGAGGTCCTGAGCGCCCGCGGCTCGGAGCTCGAGCACTCGTTCTCCTACGGCGTGGTCCGGCAGCTCTTCGAGCCGTTTCTCGCCTCGCTGCCCGCAGAGGAGCGGGCAGGGGTGCTCAGCGGTTCGGCGGCGCTCGCGGAGCCGCTCTTCGACCCGGCCCAGTTCGAGGGCGATTCGGCTGCGGACGTCTCGCTGACGACGCTCCACGGCCTGTACTGGCTCGCGGCCAACGCCGCCGCCCGCCGGCCCCTCCTGCTCGCGCTGGACGACCTGCACTGGTGCGACCTCCCCTCCCTGCGCTGGCTCGCGTACCTGCTGCCGCGGATGGAGGAGCTCGAGCTCTCGCTCGTGGTCGGTCTCCGCCCGGCGGAGCCGGGGCTCGACCCCGCGCTCCTCGGCCGAATCGTCTCCGACCCGCTCGCCACCGTGATCAAACCCGCTCCCCTCAGCACCGAGGCTGCCTCCCGCCTGCTGCGCGAGACCCTGTCGCCGGATGCCGAAGACGCGTTCTGCGCAGCCTGCCGCGAAGAGACGGGCGGGAATCCGCTGCTCCTGCGCGAGCTCGTGCACGCGATCGCCGCCGAGGATCTCGCCCCGGCCGAGGAGAACGTGCCGCGTCTCCGCGAGCTCGAGGCGCGGGCCGGTTCGCGCGCCGTCACGTTGCGACTGTCCGGGCTCGGGCCCGAAGCGCGGCTCCTGGCCCAGGCCGTCGCGATCCTCGGCGACGAGGCCGATCCGCGCCACGCGGCGCTGCTGGCCGACCTGGACGCAGACGCGGCCTCCGACGCGGCCGCCGCGCTCGCGCGCGTCGAGGTTCTGCGGGCAGAGACTCCGCTCGGATTCGCTCACCCCCTGATCCGGGCAGCGGTCTACGAGGGACTCACGCCGATCGAGCGAGAGACCGGGCACGCACGTGCGGCATGGCTTCTGAGCGAGGCCCGAGCCGAGCCCGAGCGCATTGCGGCGCATCTGCTGCGTAGCCCGCCGGCCGCAGATCCACAGGCCGTCGCGACACTACGCGACGCCGCCCGCCGCGCCGGCTCGCGGGGTGCCTCGGAGAGCGCCGTCGCCTACCTTCGCCGTGCACTCGAGGAGCCGCCGCCGGACGCGGAGCGCGCCGAGGTGCTCCTCGAGCTCGGCGCGGCCGAGGCGCACGTGAGCGGAGAGGCCGCGATCGAGCACCTGCGCGAGGCGCACGCGCTGGCCGCCAGCCCTGTGCAGCGGGCCGAGGCCGCGCGCCTGCTGGGCGGCCAGCTGTTCGTCCTGCGCGGAGAGGAGGCCGACGCCGTGCTCCGGGAGGCGCTCGACGAGCTTGACGGAGCCGATCCGGAGCTCGAGCGCTTCCTCGCGGCCGGCCTGATCACGAACGGCCTGTTCGCCCCCGGGCTCCACCGCGATGCGGCCGAGCGGCTCGAACGCGTCCGCGCCGAGCCCCGGGCGGGGACCGGAGGCGAGAAGCTGCTGCTCTCCCTGCTCGCCTACCACGACGCACGTGCGGGCAGGCCGGCGGCGGAGGTCGTCCCACTCGCGCGCAGGGCGCTCGCCGACGGCACGATCCTACGCGGGGACCAGCCGGCCGTCCCGTATCCGGTCGGCGCCGGCCTCGTCCCCACCAGCACGGTGCTGGCGATGGCGGATCTCGACGAGGTCCTCACGGTGTACGAGGACGCGCTCGCCGAGGCCCACAGGCAAGGCTCGACGCTCGCATTCGGCGCGGTGAAGGTCTTCCGCGCCTTTGCGCTGCGCTGGCGCGGCGACCTCGGCGAGGTGGAGGCCGAAACGCGTGAGGCCCTCGCCGCAGGCGAGGTCTGGGGCGCGACGGCTCGCTTCGCGCGGCACGCGGCCGCCTTCCTCGCCGACTCGCTGATGGAGCAAGGCAGGCTCGACGAGGCCGCGGCCGTTCTGGCCGCTGCCTGGCCCGGCGAAGCTCCTCCTGGAAGCACGCGCCTGCTTTTCCTCGGCGACAGCGCCAGGCGCCTGCGGCTGCTGCGCGGAGATCTGGCCGGGGGCCTCGATGAGATGCTCCAGGCCGGACGCCTGTTCGAGCAGGTCGGCAGCCGGAACCCCGCCTTCATCGCGTGGCGCTCGCCCGCCGCTTTGGCTCTGTTGCAGCTCGGCCGACGGGACGAGGCCGTCCCACTTGCCGAGGAAGAGGTCGAGCTCGCGCGCACCTGGGGCGCCCCCCGGGCACTCGGGGCTGCCTTACGCGTTGCCGGCCTGGTCGAGGGCGGCGAGCGCGGGCTCGCGCTGCTCGAGGAAGCGGTCGAGGTCCTGAACGAGTCGCCCGCGAAGCTCGAGGACGCGAAGGCCCGCACCGAGTTGGGCGCCGCGCTTCGGCGGGCCAACCGCCGCACGGAGGCACGCGAGCAGCTGCGTCAGGGCCTCGAGCTGGCGACGATCTGCGGCGCGGGCTCGCTCGGCGCGCGTGCCGAGAGCGAGCTCCTAGCCACCGGTGCGCGGCCTCGCCGCATCGCCCTGAGCGGCGTTGCGTCACTCACGCCCAGCGAGCGGCGCGTGGCCGAGCTGGCCGCTGAGGGCCCGACGAACCGCGAGATCGCGCAGGCGCTCTTTGTCACGCAGCGCACGGTCGAGGTCCACCTGACGAGCATCTACCGGAAACTCGGGATCAGCTCACGCTCGCAGCTCGCCAACGCGCTGGGCGAGGGCTAGCAAAACACTTCGGTTCGTTTCTGGGGGCTTCCACGAGGCGGCCTCTGCGCCGCGCCGGCACCATCGAGGCGATGGTCGTCAACCCGCCGGAAAGGAGCAACCGATGAGCGCGCTGGCGGCGGTTCTCTCGCTCGTACTCTCGATCGCCCTGCTGCTTGTGCCGGGCGGCGTCCTCTTCCTGCCCCTCTCGCTGGGCGGGTTCCTGCTGGCTCTGGCCGGCGTCTTCTCAGGCGTCACGGACCGGACCGTCCACCAGCACGAGCCGGCGATGAGCCCCCGGAGCTGGCGAGGCGACGCCTAGCTCGGGACGCGCACGCCCTCCTCCTTCAGCGAGAGCTCGGCGAACTTCTTCCACTTCGAGGCGATGCTGCGCGCCATCGCCTCCTCTTCCTCGCGGTTCTGGCGCGCGACTGCCGCCGTCTCCTTGTCGCCCGCCATCTTCGCGACGCGCTCGAGCAGCTCGTAGCTCGCGATCTCCATGTGCTCGGTGGCGTAGCCGTCCCGGGCGTTGCGCCCGGCCTTCTCCCCGCGCGCAATGTCGACGACGCTCTTCATCAGCGCGCCGAGAATGCCGCCCGCCTCCTTCGCCACCGAGGGAGAGGCGCCGTGGTCGCGCAACCGCTCCTTCAGGCGCTCGGCCTGCTTCTCGGTCTGTTTCTTGTGGCGCTCCAGCGAGTGCTTGACCTGCTGATCCTTCGTGGTCGCGATCATCCCGTCGAGCATCACCAGGACGTTCTGCTCCATCGCGTAGGCGTCATCGATGTACTCGACAAGCTTGTCGTCGATCTTCGCCAACGTCATCCCTCCTCGTGGCGGCTTCGATTGTCGCATCTGCCCCGTTCGCGTGCCCGAAAACATCGTGCGTCTTGCAACGCCGTCTCGCTGGCGTAGACTGGCGCCGTGCTGTTGGCGCGCCTCATCCTGGCTCTCGCGATCAACGCGCTCGCGCTCTGGATCGCGAACATCCTCTGGGACAGCGTCGACATCCACGGCTGGTGGGCCTACATCATCGGCGCCGCGGTGCTGGGGATCGCAAACGCCGTGATCAAGCCGATCCTCGCGATCCTGACGCTGCCGCTGATCATCATCACCCTCGGGATCTTCTACCTCTTCATCAACATCCTGATGGTGCTGCTGGCCGAGTGGATCGCGCCGAACTTCTCGATCGACGGCTTCTGGACCTACGTCGGCGTGGTCTTCATCGTCTGGCTGGTGAACTGGGTCGCCGATCTCGCGCTCGGCGCCTTCGAGGACCGCGGCCGCACCCGCCTGGCGGTCTAGACCTCACGCGGGCACCGCGACCGAGCCCGCGAAGGCACGCCGGAGCTGGACGAACAGCGCCTCCAGCGCGACGCCCGCCGAGAGCTGGAACTCCTCGAAGCTGCGCCACGTCTCGCGGACGAGCTCGGCGGCGCGCTCGGCTCCCTCGAGCCGCTCGAGCGTACCGTCCTCCCGTAGCGCGTCGGCGCGGTCGACGTGCACGAGCGCCTTCTCGGCCCCGGCCGCGGCCGCGACTAGGTCGCGGTACCACGACGCGAGCTCCTCCAGCGATGCCAGCAGCTCCTCGCGCTCGGCTCCGCGGCCGGCGCGCCGGACGCGCTGCTCCGCCTCGCGCGCCGGGAGGTCGAGCTGCTCGATCGCCGCTTCCTCACGTTCCTTCGCCTCGGCGGAGCGCTCGCGCGCCGCGTTCAGCAAGGCGCGCGCGGCCTTGGCCGGATCGAACTCCTCGTCCGCGTATACCGAGCGCGCGGTCTCGAGGAGCGCCGCACGCCGCCTCACCGCGGCGGGATCGAGCAGCCGCTCCGCGCGGTCGAGCCGGCCGCCTGCCACGCGTGCGATCGAGGTCGTCTCCTCCTCCGAGAGCTCCGGCGCCCTTGCCTGCACCGCCTCCCGCACCGCGCGCTCCGAGAGCCGCCGGAACGGGACGGCCTGACAGCGCGAGCGGATCGTCTCCGGCAGCGGCCCCACCTCGTCCGCGACGAGGACGATCACCGCGTAGTCCGGTGGCTCCTCGAGGTCCTTGAGCAGCGCGTCGGCGGCCTCGTCGTTCAGCAGGTGCGCGCCGAAGACCAGGTAGACCCGCCGCTGCGCCTCGAAGGGACGCATGTGCAGGTCGCGGCGCATCTCGCGCACGGCGTCGATCCGGATCTGGTCGCCGAGCGGCTCGAGCACGTAGAGGTCCGGATGCGAGCGCCGCTCCACGCGCCGGTCGCCGCCGAGCAGCGCCGCCGCAAACGCCACGGCGGTCGCGCGCTTGCCCACGCCCGCCGGCCCGTGGAAGAGGTACGCATGCGCCGGGCCCTCGGCGAGGGCCGCCGCGAGCAG
>JBKPFI010000132.1:0-1579 GCA_046728775.1 Actinomycetota bacterium
GTGGTCGAGGCGCTGCTCGCGATCCTGGAGCGCGAGGAGGCGATCGGGCAGGTTTTCAACGTCGGCAACCCGCGCTCGGTGGTGACGGTGTTCGACCTCGCCTCGCGGATCAAGCGGCTGGCCGAGTCGGAGTCGGAGATCGTGTTCCGGCCGCTCCACTACACCGACGTCGAGATGCGGATTCCCAACGTCGACAAGGCGCAGAAGCTGCTCGAGTGGGAGCCGCGCGTCGACCTCGACGAGGGGCTCGCCCGCACGATCGCCTGGTACCGCGAGCGGCAGCCCGTGCAGAGCCTGGCACGCAGCACGTGAGACTACGCTTGGCCGGGGCGGCCGTGGTGCTGACGGTCGTGCCGGGGGCGGCGGCGCAGTCGGAGCCGGCGCTGCGCCTGGTCTCGCTCAGCCCGCCGGTGATCAGCCCGAACGGCAACGGTGTCAACGACTCGCTGCGGGTGGAGACGAGCGCGCCCGCGGGGGCGGAGGTGGGCGTGCGGGCCTACGTGTGGGGCGGCCGCCTCGTTGGGTGGAAGCGAGTCCGGACCGGCGTCGAGGGGACGGGCCGCGAGCTGACGTGGGACGGCACCACCTCGACCGGCCGCGCGGTGCGCGACGGCTCCTATCTAGTAACAGTCTGTTACAAGGATGCGGGGCGGCTGCTGCCCGGGCGCGGCGCGCGCAGGCCCGGAGCAGCCGAGGCGAGCGTCCGGCGGCCGCCGTGGCGGCGGAGCGGCTGCCTTCAGAACCCTCGGGTCATCCGGGTCGAGCGGCTCGCGGCGTACGTCGACTCGACGCACAGCTTTCGCCCGGGCGACAAGGTCCCGCTCATCGTCTCGGCCGATCGGGGCGAGTCGAGCGTGAGCCTCGAGCGGGACTGTCTCGGCACCGCAGAGCGGATGCCGTTCGACGGCCGTATCCCGACGAGAGCACCACCCGGCCTCTACCACTTTGTCGCCCGCGACCCTGCCGGGGAGGAGTTCCGGGCGCCCCTCGTCGTGCGCGCGCGCGTCCCGCTCGACCACCCGCAGCCGCACACGGCCCTCGTCGTCTGGCCATACCTCACCTGGCGCGCGTACAACGCCTACGACGCCGACCTGAACGGGATCCCGGACAGCTGGTACCAGTTCTGGCGTCAGCGCCGCGTCTCGCTCGTGGGCCCGATCCTCCGTGGCGGCGTCGAGGACGATCACAAGGCGGCGCTGCCCTTCTCGCGCTGGCTCTGCTCGCGGTCGGTCCGCACGCAGCACGTGACCGACGTCGAGCTCGACCGGCTCCCGCTCTCCACGCTGCGCCGGTACTCGGCGATCGTCTTCCCCGGCCATAGCGAGTACTACGAACCTGTCACCTACGACCTGCTGAAGCGCTACCGCGACGGCGGTGGGAACGTCCTCTTCCTCCAGGCCAACCCGTTCTACCGCCAGGTGGGGCTCGACCGTGACCGCAACGCCGTCGTCATGACCGACTACGACGCGCGCGAGGGCCGCTCCGACTTCGCGCTCGCCGGGGTCGGCTACGACGGCTGCTGTTTCCCGCGCAACCGAGCGGCCGCGTACGTGGCGGCGAGTGGGGGAGACTACGAGCG
>JBKPFI010000040.1:0-2950 GCA_046728775.1 Actinomycetota bacterium
CAGCGCCCACTTCGTCGACAGGTACTCGGGGTGCAGGTCGTACGCGACGAGCGCCGGCTCGAGGCCCAACATCTCGAGGTAGAGCTCGAGGTCGGCGAGGAAGGCGCGGTAGGCGAGCTCGGAGTCGAGGTCGCCGAGGTGGGCGGAGAGGAACGCCTCCGAGCCGCGCGCGACGCAGAAGGTGCTCTTCAGCTCCGCGCCGGCCGCGATCAGCGGGCGACGGGCGTCGACCGGCAGCGGCAGCGGAGCCGGGACGTGGCCGCGCGAGCGGCGGATCGGGAACGAAGTGCGGGCGACCGAGTCCTCGCAGCGGCGGTGGATCGGCCGGTCGTGGGTGAGGAACGCGTCGGCGATCCCGTCGAGCCGTTCCCGCGCCTCGTCGTCCTCGTGCGCGATCGGCTCGTCGGAGCGGTTCCCGCTCGTCATCACCAGCGCGCTGCCGAAGTCGTGCAGGAGCAGGTGATGGAGCGGCGTGTACGGGAGCATGAGGCCGAGCCAGTCGGTGCCCGGCGCCAGCGACGGGGCGACCCTCGCGCCGCCTCGGCGGCGAGCCAGCACGATGGGACGTTCCCGCGAGCGCAGCAGGGCGAGCTCCGCGTCGCCGACTTGCGCCAGCGCCTTGGGCTCGTTCGTCATCAGCGCGAACGGCTTGTCCTCACGCTGCTTGCGAGAACGCAACCGTGCAACCGCGTCCTCGGCGGCCGCGTCGCAGGCAAGGTGATAGCCCCCGAGCCCCTTCACTGCGAGCACCTTGCCATTGCGGAGGAGCTCGATCGCCTCCTCCAGCGGAAGAGAAAGGGTCGGCCCGCAGGCGGGGCAGGCAATCGGCTCGGCGTGAAAACGGCGGTCGAGCGGGTTCTCGTACTCGCGGCGGCAGTCGTCGCAGAGCGGAAAGCCGGCCATCGTCGTGTTCGGCCGGTCGTAGGGAACCGTTCGCACAATCGTGAAGCGCGGGCCGCATTGCGTGCAGTTCACGAACGGGTACCGGAAGCGGCGATCGGCCGGGTCGAAGAGCTCGCGCAGGCAGTCGTCACAGGTGGCGATGTCGGGTGGGATGAGCGCCGTGCTCGCGGTGCCTGCGCTTGCCTTGATGCGGAAATCCGTCTCGCCGACGACCCTGAGCCGCTCCTCCGAAAGCGACTCCACCCGGGCGAGCGCCGGCGCCTCGAGCGGAAGCTCCGACGCGAAGCGGTCGAGCTCGGCGGGCTCTCCTTCGGCCTCGATCACCACCCCGGCGCCGTCGTTGAGGACGAAGCCGCCGAGCCCGTGGCGCCGGGCCAGCCCGTAGACGAACGGCCGGAAACCGACGCCCTGGACGACTCCCCTGACGCGAAAGCGACGGCGCTCCACGTCTGCAATCATCCGTCCTCCAGCTTCTCCGGGGGGAACGTGTTCGGTCTCGACCAAGCGATGGCGGGCCTGGCCGGCGGGGGACCGGCCGTGGTGCTGGCCGTGGCGGTTCTGCTCGGGCTCCGCCACGCGACCGACCCGGACCACCTCGTTGCCGTCTCGACGCTCGTGGCCTCGGAGGAGGAGCGGCCGGCGCGCACGGCAACGATCCTCGGGCTGGGCTGGGGAGTGGGCCACGCGACGACGCTCGTTGCCTTCGGGCTCCCGATCGTGCTCTTCGACGGGTTCCTGCCGGGTTGGGCAGAGCGCGCCGCTGAGCTCCTCGTCGGGGTCGTGATCGTGCTGCTCGCCGCTCGCCTCCTCGTCCGCTGGAGGGGCGGCGGCTTCCACGCCCATGCGCATGCCCACGGCGGCACGGTCCACCGCCACCTGCACGCCCACGGCTCTTCTCGAGAGCACGAACACACGCACACGCTGCTCCGCTCGCCCGCCCAGGCGTACTGCATCGGCTGCATCCACGGGGTCGGCGGCTCGGCGGCGGTCGGCGTGCTGCTGCTGGCCTCGATCCAGAGCCGGCCCGAGGCTGTCGGAGCCCTCGTGCTGTTTGCCCTGGCGACCGCGGTCTCGATGTCGGCGCTCTCTTCCGGGATCGGCTACGCCCTCGCAGCGCCGGCCGTCATCCGCCGTTTCGAACGTCTTGCGCCGGTGCTTGCCGCGGCGAGCTTGGGCTTCGGGGTCTGGTACGCAGCGGGGGTGGTGCTCGCCGGATGAGCCCGCGGCGGCGACTTTGTAGCGCTGCTGTCACGTTCTTGACGCGCGGGGGCATCGCCCCGACAATCGCATCGCACCGCGACACGAGGGGGGTCTCGACGTCCGCCACCGCTCGGAGGCCGGCTAGCTGATGTGCCTCGCGATCCCGGGCCAGGTGCTCGAGCTCGTGGACGAGCCGAACCGGCTGGCGCGGGTCGAGGTCGGTGGCGTGCAGCGCAACGTCAACATCGGCCTCCTGGACGGCCCGGACGTGCCCGAGGTCGGCGACTGGGTGCTGATCCACGTCGGCTTCGCCCTCTCCAAGGTCGACGAGGAGGAAGCGCAGGCCACGCTGAGGCTGCTCGAGCAGATGGGCGAGGCCTTTGAGCAGGAGCTCGAGGATTTGAAGACGAGCGTGATCGAGTGAAGGAAGACTGCGGCTCCGATCACTGCGTGACCTGTTCCGACGAAGGGGTAGAGATGCGGGTCGTCGAAGCGCGCGAGGACGGGATTGCCGTTTGTGACGGCGGCGAGGTGATGACCGACCTCGTCGGCCCGGTGCGGCCGGGTGACGGGCTGTTGGTGCACGCCGGCGTAGCGATCGCGAGGCTCGAGCCAAGGCCTCGACTGGGCGACGCCGACCATCAGCTCGTACGGGCTTTGCCCGTGCGCGCGTCTGAACTCGCCGAACCGGCCCATGTGAACAACGAGGAGACGGCGTGAGGTTCGTCGACGAGTTCCGGGACGCCCAGCTGGGCCGCGTGCTCGCGCGGCAGATCCTGGCCACGGTCGAGCCCGGCCGGCATTACAAGGTGATGGAGGTCTGCGGCGGGCACACGCACACGATCTA
>JBKPFI010000271.1:0-4874 GCA_046728775.1 Actinomycetota bacterium
CTGCCAGTTGACGGGCGTCGAGACCTTGTGGGTTGACGTCAGCTGCAGCGAGTCGATCACCCGCAGCACCTCGTCGAAGTTGCGCCCGGTCGTCATCGGGTAGACGAGGATCAGCTTGACCTTCGTGTCGGGCCCGACGACGAAGACGTTGCGGACGGTCTGGTTGTCGGCGGCGGTACGCGCCTTCGGATCGCCCGACGTGCTCGCAGGCAGCATCCCGTACAGCTTCGAGACGTTGAAGTCCGCGTCGCCGATGATCGGGTAGTTGGGCGCCGCGCCCTGGGTCTCCTCGATGTCCTTCGCCCAGGCCGCGTGGTCGCTCTCCGAGTCGACCGAGAGTCCGATGATCTTGACGCCGCGCTTGTCGAACTCCGGCTTGATCTTCGCCATGTAGCCGAGCTCGGTCGTGCACACCGGCGTAAAGTCCTTCGGGTGCGAGAAGAGAACCGCCCAGGAGTCGCCGATCCAGTCGTGGAAGTGGATCGTGCCTTCGGTGGTCTCGGCCTGGAAATCCGGTGCCGTATCGCCGATCTGCAAAGCCATTTGCCGCTCCTCCCTTGGAACCCCAGTCCAGTCGCTTCGAGAGTACCGCGTGGGAGGTGGTCTACGGGCGGAGCAGATAGAAGCGCCAGAAGTCGCTCTCGATCGGCAGCACCTCGCAGGCCGAGAACCCGGCTCGGCGGGCGTTATCATCGACCGTCGAGGCGCGGATCACGGTGCCGGTCCCGGCCGCGCCTTCGCCGACCATCCCGACCGGCAGGCAGTGGAAGATGCTGAACCCGTAGTACAGGCGCTCGATCTCGCTCGCCGGCGCTGTAAAGCTCTCCTCCGTGCGCTCGTCTGCGATCAGGACGAGACCGCCGTCGGCGAGCAGGCCGCGCACCGCGTGCAGCACGTCGACCGGGTACGACATGTCGTGCAGCGCCTCGAAGATCGTGACGAGGTCGTAGCGCCCCGCCAGGCCGGCGTCGGCCGCGTTGCGCTCGTGGAACTCGACGCGATCGTCGACGCCGCTTCCTTCGAGGTTCCGGCGTGCGGCCTCGATCGAGGCGCCGTCGGAGTCGATCCCGTCGACCCGGGCCTTCGGGTACGCGCGCGCGAGCTCGATGCTCGAGCGGCCCTGGCCGCAGGCGACGTCGGCCACGCGGGCGGGCGGCTCCGCGCTCAGCCGCTCGTGGATCTCCGGCACCGACGGGAGCCACTCCTTGCCGAGGAGGTTCTCGAACAGCGGCCGCGTGAAGGCGGCCTGGCCCTCGTGCAGGTCCTCGCCGTAGTCCGCGTAGGGAACGCCGCCGCCGTTGCGGAAGGCATCGATGACCGCGTCGATCGGGCGGATCGAGGCGAGGACGGCCTGCGCCATCGGCGCCGCGTAGCTCAGGCTGGAGACGTCGAGCAGCGCCTCGTCGTGCCCAGGCGGAAGGACGAAACAGCGCTCGCCGTCTTCCTCCTCGACGTCGAGGAAGCTGCTGGCGGCCTGCTGCTCGAGCCACTCGCGGGCATAGCGCTCGTGAATGCCTGCCGCCTTCGCGAGCCCGGAGGGCGTCAGCGGCCCGCCCTCGGCCAGCGCGCGGTAGAGGCCGAGCCGGTCACCGAGGTACACCGAGAAGAGATCGAACGCCCCGAGAGCGTCCAGGAACAGGCGCTCGGCGAGCGCTTCCCGTCGTTCCGTCGCGTCGGTTGTGGTCATGGCAGCCTCCTTCGAGTTCGTCGGCGCGAAGAGTAGGGTTCCGGGATCGAGACCGAGCAGTTGCACGACTCGACGACCGTCCGCGCGGCGCGGGAGCGCTTCGTCCCGCGCGGGATCGCGACGACCGACTTCGTCGTCGCACGCGCCGAGGGCGCCACACTCTGGGACGCGGACGGGAACGAGGTGCTCGACTTCGCCGGCGGGATCGCGTGCCAGAACCTCGGGCACAACCCCGAGGCGGTCGTCCGCGCCGTGCACGAGCAGGTCGACCGCTACCTGCATCAGTGCTTCATGGTCGGGCTCTACGAGCCGTACGTGGAGGTCGCGCGGCGGCTCGACGCGCTCTGGCCGGGGGAGACCGAGACCAAGACGCTGCTCGTCAACTCCGGGGCCGAGGCCGTCGAGAACGCAGTCAAGATCGCCCGGGCCGCCACCGGCCGGGCCGCCGTGATCGTCTTCGACCGCGCCTTCCACGGCCGCACGAATCTGACGATGGCGATGACCTCCAAGCTCGTCTACAAACAGGGCTTCGGGCCGCTCGCGCCCGAGGTCTACCGCGCGCCCGCGCCGTACCCGTACCGTGGGGTGAGCGTCGAGGACGCGCTTGCCGGGCTCGAGCTGCTGCTCAAGCAGGACGTCGACCCGGCCGCCGTCGCCTGCGTCGTGCTCGAGACCGTGCAGGGCGAGGGCGGCTTCATCCCGATGCCGGCCGAGTTCGTGCGCGCGCTGAAGGAGCTCTGCAAGCGCTGCGGGATCGTCTACGTCGCCGACGAGGTGCAGTCGGGCTGCGGCCGCACCGGGCCGGTCTGGGCAATCGAGCACGCCGACGTCGAGCCCGACATGATCGTCTCGGGCAAGACGCTCGGAGGCGGCCTGCCGCTGGCGGCCGTGACCGGCAAGGCGGAGCTGATGGACGCACCGCACCCGGGCGGCCTCGGCGGGACGTTCGGCGGCAACCCCGTCTCGTGCGCCGCCGCCTGCGCCGTCCTCGACCAGCTCGCCGAGCCCGGCTTCCGGGAGCGCGCGGACGAGATCGCCGGGCTGCTCCGTGCTCGGCTCGAGGACATCGCCCCGCGCCACGACGAGATCGGGGAGCTCCGCGGGCTCGGTCCGATGCTCGCGCTGGAGCTGGCCGAGCGGTCGCCGGACCGCGCCCGCGAGATCACGGTCACGGCGCGCAGGGAGGGTTTGCTCCTCCTCTCGTGCGGGCTCTACGGCAACGTCATCCGCCTCCTGCCGCCGCTGACGGCGAGCGACGACGAGCTCGAGCGAGGGCTCGCGATCCTCGAGCGCTCGCTGTAGCAGTGCAGAGCGACGGCTTCGAGCAGAGCGTCGCGGTGCTCGAGGCGGAGACGACGATCCGCGGGCTCCTGGGCACCGCGTGCCGCGAGCTGGTCGAGCTACTCGACGCCACCGCCTGCGCGGTGTCGCGCGTCATCGGTGACCTGCTCGTCGGGCTCGACGAGCACACGAAGTCGGGCCGGCCGCTCGCGCACGGGCACGAGTACCTGATCTCGGATTTCCCGCTCACGCGCGAGGTGGTCGAGACCGGGGAGCCGCGCTGGGTCTCGCGCCTCGACGAGGACGCGGACGAGAACGAGGCAGCGCTGCTGGCGAAGCTCGGCTTCGAGGCCCTGCTGATGGTCTGCCTTCCCTCGGGCGGCGGTTGCTGGGGGCTCGTCGAGGTCTACGAGGACCACGGCCGCTTCGACCAGGACCGGGCCCGAATCGCCGCCCGGTTCGCGGCGCGCACGGGCTCCCTGCTTGAGCGGCTGGAGCCGCCGGCGAGCCGCTGAGCCTCTGCTAGCTTGGGCGTCGTGGCCCAGCAGTACGACGTCGTCTGCCCGCACTGCGGCAAGCGGTTCAAGGCCGAGCTGCTCGTCGCCTCGTCGGCGCCCGGCCCGCGCGGGTTCAAGTGCAAGCACTGCCGGCTGTTCGTTCCGCTCGAACGCGCGGCGACGTCGGAGCGTGCCGAGCCGGCCGCCTAGCCACTCAACGAGACATGCACCTCGTGGAACTGCGGCGCCGCCGCCGGTCCGGTGACGACGAACGCGCGAGCCCGGTTGCGTCCCGGCGCGAACGCGGACGCCGCGGGGAGCACCGAGAAGCGAAGCGTGCCCGTGTCCCGCTCGCGGTAGACCCGGCTGACCGCGGCGATCCGGCTGTTGAGCGCGAACGCCAGGGTCTCTCCGGGCCGTAAGCCAGAGGTTGTGCCCGTCAGAGGCGACGGGATTAGCTGCGAGCGCTTCGGGAGCGAACGCAAGAGGCGGCTTCCGACGCCGTCCACCGTCACGCCCGCAGAGAGGCCGGAGGCGAGCTGGAGGGAGCCGGCCTGCCTTCCGACGAGCTCCCAGTAGCGGCCCGTCGCCGAGAGCTTCGGCCCCCAGGTCCCGCTGCCGAAGAGGCGCAACTTTCGTTCACGGGCCCGCTGTCTCAGCTTCTGCGCGGCGCGGTACGAGCTCGAGAAGGTGCCGACACGCACGGTTCGTGACCTCGGCCCGGACGCGAGCACGGAACGGCCGTCTACGCGCCACGTGATCTTCGCGCCGATCACCGAGGCGATCGTCGGCAGCACGTCGACACTCGTCACGTGCCGCTCCACGACCCCACCCTCGTCCTTTCCGGGGAGCTTGACGAAGAGCGGGATGAACGCGATGTCGCCGAGGTTCGTCTTCGACGGGTCGCGCCGGCTGTCGCCGCCGCGGAAGCTGTCGCCCTCGTCGACGGTCACGATCACGAGCGCCTTGTCCCAGAGCCCGGTCTGCTTCAGCCTCGTGATGAAGCGGCCGAGCAGCTTGTCGGCGAACCCCGTCTGAAGCAGGTGCCGCTGCCACGCTTGCTCCGCGAGCGACTCGTTCCACCATTGCTCCTCGGTGCGGCCGGGTGCCCGCGGTACCGCCACCGCCCTGACCCGGCCGTCCGGGAAGTAGAGCCACGGGCCGTGCGGGAAGAGCACATGTAGGTAGTCGAGCGCGGGGGTCGCGCCCGGTGGCCGGAGGCTTCGAAGCCAGCGGTTGAAGTCGTGTAGACGGCCGATGTAGAACGTCTTCAGATTCACCTTCGGCGGCTTCACGCGGCCTTCGAGCTGGTTACCCGTGTCGGTGCCGAAGTTGCTCCACGACTCGTCGATCGCCGGCAGGCGGGTCTCGAGCGCCGGCGGGGCGATCAGGTGCAGGTAGACGGTGCG
>JBKPFI010000364.1:0-10085 GCA_046728775.1 Actinomycetota bacterium
CTCGAGGGTCGTTCCGCCCGAGGCATGACGAACCACGGTGGTGATGCGCTGAGATTGCGGCCGATGATGGGCAGGACGTTCGGATGATCCAAAGCTCGCAGCAGACGGACTTCGCGGCTGAAGCGTCGGGTCGCCTCCTCGTCGTCAAGCCATTCATCGCGGAGGAACTTGACGGCGATTCGCTGGCCCATCTGGGCGGGATCATCGGCCTCGACGAACGTCGCTTCCTTGACGAGTCCGAACCCGCCTGACCCGATCTCTGCTCCCCAATGGAATCGCGCCACGACCTGCCAAGCATAGGTATGTCCTCAACGGCCATCTGGCATGGCGTCCGCTGCAGGCATAGCCTCACCTGGCCGTGGCGCGAGCACTCGTGAGGTTCGACCGAAGGCCTGCTCTTCGGAAGAAGCGTCCGGGCTCCCGCCCCGGCGTCACGCCTCAGCGCCTGTCAGGTGCATCCGGTCGCGCGTAGCTTCATCGTGGCCGCGGTCTTGGCGACCTCTTTTGCGGGCGAGCCTACGCTCGCCTTGGGGCCGCGAAACAGCTCGTCGAGGAGGGGCGGCGCGCGGGAGCAGACGCGCAGGTGCAGCGGGGCTCGCGTTTGGGCGAGAGGTCGGCGCGACGCGCTATGTGCGCGAGAACGAGGCGCTTCTCGCGGCCTCGGCGTGAATGAAGCTCGCCTCGTGCCCGCGCCGATTCGCCTCCCCGAGCTCGGCCTCGTCGAGTGCGCCGATCCGCTTCAGCAGTTCGAACTCGTCGCGCAGGTGGGTCCGCATCATCTCAGGCCCATCGGTAGCGATCGTGAACGCGACACCGTGCTCGACAAAGGCGCGGAAGGTCTGCCGCACCGCCTCCTCGTTCGGCAGAGCGCGCGTCAGCAGGTTCGAGGTCGGGCAGATCTCGAGCACGATCTCCTGCGCGCGGAGCGCCCCCATCAGCTCGGGGTTCCGCGCGGCGAGGATGCCGTGGCCGATGCGGTTCGGCCGGAGGTACTCGACCACCTCGCCGATCTCGGCGTCCCCGTGCTCCTCTCCCTCTTCGCCGACGTGGATCGTCACGCCGAGCCCGGCTGAACGAGCCTCCTCGACCAGCGGGACGAGATCGCGGTACGGATAGCGCCCGCCGCCGGGGCGAGGGCCGGCGATGTCGATCCCGACGACGCCGCGTGAGGCGTAGCGGATCGCCTTCTCCACGATCACCGCGTTCAGCCGCTCCTCGAAGGTGCGGTCCATCATCAGGATCAGCCCGGCGCGCACCTGCGGGTACTCGAGGCTCGCCCGGTCGAGCCCACGGGAGGCGGCCATGATGATGTGGTCGAGGTCGCGCTCGCCGCCGCGGTTCCGCTTCATCGGGTTGAAGCGGACCTCGAGTGTCGTGATGCGCTGCGAGCGGTAGGCCCCGCCGATCGCCGCGTGAACGGAGCGCTCCACGGCGAGCGGGCTCGACTGGATCAGCTCGGTCCAGTGGTAGATCTCGTTCAGCGTGTCGAGCGAGTCGACCCGGCGCGGGTCGGCGATCGTGACGAGCCGGTCGAACTCCCAGTAGTCCTTGACCGGGAGCGCGATGCCCTGCTCGTGCGCGAGGCTCCACATGATCTCGGAGGCCACCGACGCGCCGAGGTGTGTGTGGAGCTCGGCCAGGCCGCCGTCAAGCATGGTGCGAGTCTAGGCGACGCGGTACCAGCGGCCGGTTCGCGCGGACGGGGCCGCTACTTGACCCAGGTGGGTCATGACACCGCCTGCCTTCTGATGCCAAGCTCGACCGGAGCCTGGGCGGTCAAGGTACCCCCATACCTTCCCCCCGCCGTTGTCTCTCCCCCAGAGGCGACCAACGGGCTCCTCGCACCGTTCAGGCCTGTCCCTACCGGCCGCCCGCGGCGGGGTGGTCGGTAGGGATCAAACAAGTGCTGCAAAGAGTGTTCACCGACGATCCAGGCAAGCTCGATCTCTCAGAGGCGATGGAGCAGCTCGCCGCGCCGGCCTACGTGATCGATCGCGAGGGGCGCTTTCGTTGGGTCAATCGCGCCTACGTCGAGCTCCTGGGCGACCTGCGCGGCCGGCCGTTCGTCGAGCGTGTGGCGCCCGAGCACCGTCACCTCGCGCGGGCAAACGTGGCGCGGAAGCTGGGCGGAAAGCCGACCGAAATCTTCGACCTCGCGGTGTTCGATCGCTTCGGTGGTCGTGTGACGATGCGGATCACGTCCGTGCCGGTTCGGAACGGGGGCGGTGTCGTCGGCGTCTTCGGCATCGGCGTCCCGATCGCCCGTGCTTCCGCGCCGGAGCGATCCATGCTCGACGACCTGACGCCGCGGCAGCATGAGGTGCTGCGACTGCTCGCCGAAGGACTCGAGACGCGGGAGATCGCGCGGCGGCTCGGGGTCGCCGACGAGACGGCGAGGAACCACATCCGCGCGCTGCTGCGCGTGACCGGCGCGCACTCGCGCCTCGAGGCCGTGCTGATGGGCCAACGCCTGGGCATTGTCGGCCCGCGTCTGAGCCACCCAAGTCACGACGGCTCATCGCCGGCCACCGGCGAGTAACCGCGCGGCCGCGTCTCTGGCCTCCGTCAGAATCCGGCCCCCATGAAGGTCGGCATCGTGGTCCCGTACTCGTGGTCCTACTGGGGCGCAGTCAACGAGCACGCCGAGCTGCAGGCGGAGTCGCTGCAGCGCCTCGGGGTCGAGACCCGCACGATCATGGGCCACGACCCCCCGGGGAGCTTCACGCGCGTGCTCCACCCGCGGCACGGGCGGCACGGCCGGCCTCCCGCAGGCGTGATCGCCGTCGGCCGGTCGGTGATCGTCCCGGCGAACGGCGCCCTGCCCAACATTGTCCTCAGCCCCCGCGCGGTCGGCCGCATCAAGCGGGCGCTCGACAGGGAGCGCTTCGACGTTCTGCACCTTCACGAGCCGATGACACCCGTGATCTGCACCGCCGTGCTCGCCTGGGCGCGCTGCCCCGTCGTGGCGACGTTCCACGCGTCGGGTGACCTCGCCTGGCTGCGCGCGGGGATGCGGATGTGGGGGTTCCTGATGGACCGCATCGACCGCCGGATCGCGGTCTCGGCAGCGGCCCAGGAGTCTGTGGCGCGGTGGTCTCCGGCCGAGTACGAGCTGATCCCGAACGGGGTGCTCATCCCGGCGCACGCAGATCCCGCGCGCCGCAAACACCGGATCGTGTTCGTCGGCCGCCATGACCCTCGCAAGGGCATGCCTGTGCTGCTCCGCGCCTGGCCCGAGATCCACCGGCGCACCGGGGCACGCCTGCGGATCGTCGGCGCCGATCCGCTGATGGTTCGTCTCGCGCTGAGCCGGGGCGGCGCCAGCGCCGACGGAATCGACGCGCTCGGGTTCCTCAGCCAAGACGACCTGACCGAGGAGCTACTGACAGCAAAGGCGCTCGTCGCGCCGTCGCTCGGCGGCGAAAGCTTCGGCATGGTGCTGACGCGCGCCTTTGCGTGCGCCGCGCCCGTGGTTGCCTCGGACATCGGCGGGTACCGTGACGTCATGACGGACGAGACGGGCCTCCTCGTCCCTGCGGGGGATCCGGCCGCCCTGACCGACGCGGTCGTCGCGCTGCTCGGCGACGAGCCGCGTCGCGAGCGGCTTGGGGCGGCCGCGCGGCGGGTTGCGCAGGAGCGCTACTCGTGGGAGGACATCGGGCGGCGCCTGGCCGAGATCTACGTGGAGCTCGCGTGAGGCAGATCCCGGGCTCGCCGCTACTGCGGATCGCCGCCGTGCTCGCGGCCGCCGCCGGCGTGGTCGCGCTCCTCTGGTGGCGCGGGCCGGATTGGGGCGCGGTCTGGCACGCCTTCGATGCGGTTCGGTGGGAGTGGGTGATCGCGGCGATCCTGCTGAACCTGCTCTCGGTGGTCGCGCGTGCCTTCGCCTGGCGGACCGTCATCAACCAGGCGCTCGACCCCCCGCACCCGCGCTTCCCGCTCGTCTTCTCGGCGTTCTCGGTCGGGCTGTTCGCGAATGCGGTGCTCCCCGGCCGTATCGGCGAGCTCGCACGCGTGGCAGTGCTGACGCGCAAGCTGCGGCTCCAGGGCCGCGCCGACGGCACGTGGGCGGCGCTCGTGGGGACGGTCTTCGCTCACAGGCTGTTCGACCTCGTGCCCGTGGTCGGGCTGATCCTCTACGTCCTGGCGACCGCGAAGATCCCGCACTGGGCCGTAGCCAGCCTGCTGATCGTCAGTGCGGTCGGCCTGGGCCTGTTCGCCTTCGCTTTCGCGACCGCGCGGCGCCGCCAAACGTCGGTGCTCGAGGGCCTGGGGCCGATCAGGCGGCTCCTCGAGATGGCCCGCTACGGCCTGGGCGTCCTCCACGCGCCGGGGCCGGCGGCGCTCGCGGCGTTCTTCCAGTGCCTCGGCTGGCTGTGCCAGTTCTTCGCCGTCTACGTGGCGATGCGGGCGTTCGACATCCACGCGCCGGCGCCGGCGGCCGGCCTCGTGCTGCTGCTGATGAACGTCGCGACGCTGTTCCCACTCTGGCCGGGGAACATCGGCTTGCTGCAGGCGGCGATCGCGCTACCCCTCCACACCTACGGTGTGCCCACCGGGAAGGCGATCGCGTTCGGCTTCGGTTTGCAGGCGATCGAGGCGTCGGTCGGGGTCGGCGTCGGGCTGATGTTCCTGGCGCGCGAGGGGCTCTCGTTCGCGATGCTGCGCCGGATGCCGGACGCCTCCGAGGCGGAGGTGCCGGAGGAGGAGGCCGTGGCGCCGGCGGCGTCCGACGACCGCTCCCGTGCGCGCGCTCGCGTCCCCGGCTAGCCTCAAAGGCGTCCTCTCGGCGGCCGAGGCCGCGGCGGCTCTCGCTCGCGGCTTCAGGCGGGCCGGCGCCGAGGCCGAGGAGCTTCCGATCGCCGACGGCGGCGAGGGCACCGCTTCTGTGCTCGGAGCTGCCGTCGTCCGCGTGGAGCCGGTGCAGGACGCCTTCGGACGGCCGCGCGCGGCGCCGGTCCGCGCGCTGCCGGACGGAGCGGTCGTCGTCGAGAGCGCGGAGGTGATCCCACTCGATCCGTCTCGGCTCGACGTCCGCGCGGCCTCCAGCCGTGGCCTCGGCGAGCTGCTGGCGCGCGTCGGCGAGTGCCCGCGGCTGCTCGTCTGCCTCGGCGGCACGGCGACGATGGACGGCGGGACGGGCCTGCTCGACGTGCTGGACGAGCTGCCCGCGCCGACGACGGCGCTCTGCGACGTATGGGCGACGCTCGGCCAGGCGCCTCGGCTGTTCGGTCCGCAGAAGGGCGCCCTCGCCGACGACGTGACCGAGCTCGAGCGGCGCTTCGCCGATCACCTGCAGTCGTACGCGAAGCTTCCCGGCGCCGGTGCTGCCGGAGGCCTCGGTGCAGCCCTCGCGTCGCGCGGCGCCGAGCTCGTGCCGGGCGCCCATTACGTCCTCGACTCGCTGCGCGTACGCGACCGCGCAGCGGAGGCCGACCTGGGCGTGACGGGGGAGGGCGCAGTCGACCGAACGACGTTTGCCGGCAAGGCGCCGGGCGCGGCAGTCCGCGCCTGCGAAGAGCTCGGCGTTCGGTGCGTGCTCTTCGGCGGCCGCGTCGAGGACCGCGTCGAGGCGCGGGCGCTCAGCGGCGACCCCGCCAGGGCGCACGAAGATCTCGAAGAGCTAGCGCTCGGAGTCGCGCTCGGCGGCCCGTAGGCGCTTCGCCATCGCCTGCAGCAGCGGCCAGGCGATGCGGGCGTCGCTCTCGACGAGCGGTCGGAAGTCCCAGAAGGTGAGGCTGTAGCACGTCATGTCGGACGCAGCCTTGATCGTGGCCGTGCGCTCACCGCGGTCGATCATCGCCACGTCGCCGAAGTAGTCGCCCGGCCCGAGGCGGGCCCGCTCCTCTCCGTGGACGAGAACGACGGCCTCGCCGCTCTCGATCACGAAGAACCTGCCTTCCTTTTCACCCTCGTGGGTGGCGTCCTCGCCCTCGGCGAACGTGCGCTCCTTGAAAGAGTCCCTGAGCCGCTCGAGCTCGCGCGGCTGGAGCTCCGCGAAGAGCGGCACGCGGTGCAGGAGGTCGGCTGAGGGCCCCGCCACGCCCGCATTCTTACACGGTTGAGATGCCGAGCCGCGAGCCGATCACGGCCTCGGCGGCCTCGGCGCTCCCCGCATGACCAGTCACGGCCGGCAAGAAGTCGTCGCGGTCGAGCGCGAACAGCTCCACGTCGGTGGCGGCCCGGACGGTCGCCGTCCGCGGCACGTCGCGCAGCAGCGCGATCTCGCCGAAGTAGGCGCCGGAGCCCTCGCGCCGCGGCGTTTCGCCGTCCAGCACGATCTCGATCTCGCCCGAGCTGACGACGTAGAAGCGGTCACCGTGGTCGCCACGACGGACGATGTCCTCGCCCGCTTCGGCGTGAACCGGCGTGAGCCGGGTGGCCAGCTGCTCCAGCACCGGCGGAGAAAGCGGCGAGAAGATCGGGATTCCCCGGAGCAACTCGAGCTCCCGCGGACGCGGAGGCGCCGCGTCGAGTCGCGCGAGGCTGGCCGTCGTCAAGGCGCAAAGGACCGGGAGGACTACTCCCACGATCACGAGAGCCCAGCGTACGCCGACGGCGTGGATCAGCGGCGGCGCGAGGACCGCGCCGACGGCAACGGTTGCGTAGAACAGGCTGTGCAGAACGCCAAAGACGCGAGCGAGGACGTCGCTCGGCGTGCCGCGCTGAAGCAGGGTGAAGCCCGCCACGTCGCCGACGATGATCGCCAGCCCGATCAGCGCGAAGACGACGAGCGTCATCGCGGTCGAGGGAAAGGCACCGATGAAGAGCAACGGCGCACCGGTAAACGCGATCGCGATGCCAAAGGTGGTCGCAAGACGCCGGTGCCCGACGAGCGCCAGCGAGAGCACTCCGCCGATGATCCCGCCGACCCCGACGGCAGCGTTGAGGTACCCGACGCCGCTCGGCCCCAGGTCGAGCAAGCGCAGCGCGGAGATCGTCACGAGCACGCCGAAGGCGCCGTTTACGAGCGTCTGCGCGCCGAACAGCCCTACGACGAGCCGCAGGTGCGGACCGCGGCCGATCGCGCGGAAACCTGCCGTCAGCTCGTCCAGTAGCCGCGGCCGCTCGTGCGTCAGCGGGGGTTCGGGCACGCCGAGCAGGAGGACAAGCATCAGCGCCGACCACAGGAACAGCCCGGCCGTGACGGCGAAGACGACCCAGACGTTGGTTACCGCCAGTAAGACTCCGCCGAGGGCCGGTCCCACACAGAAGCCGAGACTCTCGATCGTGCTCGAGCTGACATTTGCGGCTGTCAGCTCCCGCGGCGTCCGCGCGAGGGAAGGCAGCAGCGCGGCCTGTGCCGGCTGGAAGGCGGTCGTGATCACCGCAACGACGGATGCAAGCGCGTAGACGAGGGCAACCGGCGAATGCGTCAGGACGCCTACCGCCATCGTGGCCAGGGCGGCCGCGCGGAGCAGATCGGTCAGGAGCATCACGTGCACGCGCGGATAGCGGTCTCCGAGCACGGACGCGAGCGGCGAGGCGGCCGCCGCCGGGAGCCAGCGGATCAGCGCGACGAACCCGACGGCCGACGCGCCGCCGTGGCGGAAGGCGTAGACCGCGAGAGCGACGGCGTAGGCCCAGCTGCCGATGATCGAGCCCGCCCACCCGAGCTCGAGGCGCCTGAGCGCTTTGTTGTGAAAGACATCTCGAAGCGCGCGGAGTGACTCGCGCACGTGCTCCCGCAGGCGGTCCACGGGCGGAGAATGGCACCGTCGATTGCTTTTTTGAAGATCCCATGGAAGATTGCGGGGACGATTTCCGTCCGGTGATCAGGTTCCGGAAGTCGAAAGGAGGCAGTTCGATGGAGGATCAGGAGCGCGAGACGCGCCCAGACGAGGAAGAGCAGGACGTCGAGGGGCACAGCAACTTGGGTGCTCCCACGAAGGGCGCGCCGACGAAGGGTCGCGAGGAAGACAGCGACGACGACGTCGAGGCGCACGTCAATCTCAATGCGCCAACGAAGGGCGCCCCGACCAAGGGCTAGCGGACTTCGAGCTCAGTCCACTGAAGAGGGAGTCGAGAGGCTCCCTCTTCCTTTGGAGCTCACGGCTCCCGGAGCAGCTTTCCGAGCGCCTCGAGCAGCTGAAGCGCCGCGTCGCGCTTCTCCGGCTCGGCCTCGTCCAGGCGCGCGGCGAAACGAGCTAGCGCGTCGGACGCGCCGCCTTCCTCCTCGAGCACGGCGCGGGCGGCGCGGGCCTTCTGCAGTAGGTCGAGCGCAATCGCCGCCTCGTTCGCGAACAGCCCGAGCAGCTCCATCTCGGCGAGCGAGAACGCGGCCTCCTGGGGCCGGTCGAGCACCTCCAGCACCCCGAGCGCGCGATCCTCGTGCAGGAGCGGTACGGCCATCAAGCCCTTCGGCACGAAGCCCGTGGACTCCGCCGCCTCGCGCGCGAAGCGCGGGTCCTTGTCGAGCTCGTCGACCACGAGCGGTTGCCGCGTGACGAGCACCCAGCCCGCGATCCCGGTGCTCGAGGGGAACCGCTGTCCGACCAGCTCGTCCGCACCCTCGCCGGCGACCGCCTCGAAGACGAGCTCGTCCGAGTCCTCGTCGTGCAGGAAAACCGACGATGCGCGGGCGCCGAAGATCGCCCGTGCCACCTCGACGATCGACTGCAGCAGCTCGCGGTAGCTCTCTTCGGAGCCGAGCGCACCCGCTGCCACGGCGGCCCGAAGGTCGCTCATCTGCCGTCTCCCGGCCGATGAGCGGGGGGAGGGGGTGTGGGGGAACCGGGAGGTTCCACCACGTCAGGTTGTAAGAAGGGGGCACGCGGGGGAAACATGGTTTCCCCCGCGGGAGCGAACCGGAGGTGAGCGACGCTCACCTGCCTCCTCCGACGTTGTTGGCCGTCAGGTAGAGCACGCTCTTCAGCTGGAACGGCGTCAGCTCGGAGTGCTTCGAGAGCACGAGGGCGCAAAGGCCCGATACATGCGGCGTCGCAAAGCTGTTGCCGGTGACGCGGATCCGCGAGCCGCCGAGCCATGCGACGTCGAGGTCGACCCCGCGGGCGAAGAACTCGACCGGCGGCTCCGGGTTCGAGAACAGGGCGCGCGGGTCCTCGAGCTCGTGGCTGCCGACGGACACGACCGAGGAGAAGCGCCAGGGGTAGCTCTGCACGGGCATGTTGTGCGCGGACGCGACCAGCACGGTGCGCCGGAAGTAGGCGCTGTCGGCGAGCTCGTGGAGCACCGACGCGAACTGCTTCTTCGTCGTGGACAGGCTCATGTTGATGACGTCGAAGCCCTGCTCCACCGCCCAGCGAAGGCCGCCGAGCAGGACGGGGCCGCTGCCGGTGTAGCCGGCGCCGAGGACGCGGACCGAGTAGAGCTCGACGTCCGGCGCGCGCGAGCGCACGACGCCGGCGCACGCGGTGCCGTGGCCGCAGGAGTCGCCCTGCTCGTCCTCCGCGACGATCGGCTCGTCATCGGCGCCCATCGCGACTGACCACGCGCCCTGCACCTCGCCGACGAGGGGATGTCCGGCCTCGATGCCGCTGTCGAGGATGCAGACGCGGACGCCCTTGCCGGTCGCTCCGCCCCACGCCCACTCGCGGTCGACGCGCGCCGGCCACTCCACGGGAATCGCGATGCGGCCGACGGCGTCGGCCGGCAGGCTCCACGCAGGGAGCTCTTCGTCCTCTTCCTCTTCGACCTCGTCGACCTGCTGCGGCTCCGGCTCAGACACGGGCCGATCCTAGTGCCGCGTCCGCATGCGCGTTGGCCTCGCGCACGCGCGGATCGTCGTCGGCGACCGTGAGGTTCGCCTCGACGAGCTGCGCGGCCGCCTGCGCCGCGGCGGCCGCGAGGACGACTGCGCCGAGGACATCCGGCCTCAGTGCGGGATCGCAGCGCGCGCACACCTCTCGTCCGAGCGCCGCCACGTCCGCACCGATCCGAGTGATCTCCAGCGGGATCTCGGCGGCACGGTCGAGCGACGCAGCCAGCGTGTGGTCGGCGCCCTCCGTCCGTGCCAGACGCGCGCGCGCCTCGCGGTAGACGAGGGCGTCGGCGTCCGCGAGCGGCGTCGCCCGCGCGCGAAGCGCCTCGGCCTGCGCGGCGGCGCCGCCCGCCTCGCGCCACTC
>JBKPFI010000045.1:0-4473 GCA_046728775.1 Actinomycetota bacterium
CCGCGCTACGAGCTCAGCTACAGCGACGCGGTGCTCGACCCGGCTGTCGCCGGCGTGCGCACGGCGCGCGACAGGCTCGACCTGAAGAAGGTGCCGGTGGTCGCGCTCGGCTACTCGCGCGGGGCCGCGCTCGCGGTCGAGTACGCGGCCGTCGCGCGCCATGACGGCGTGCCGGTGCCGGACGCGGTCGAGAGCGTGAACCCCGTGCCGTACGGCGAGCAGGCGCGGATCGTGAACCTGCGGCCGCTGCGGGCGGACACGATCATGGCCGTGCTGATCAGCGACCAGGACCCGAACGCCTCGGACGGCGCAGCGCTGCTCATCGACCGGCTGCGCAAGGCCGGTTTCCCCGGACGGCAGGTGCAGCTGAACATCGCCCGCTCGCACGGGAGCTTCGTCGCAGACCATCTCGCGCCGCTCGGTTCCTCCCCGGCCGCACGCGCCGCCTACTGGGCGCCGACGGACGCCCTGTTCAGCGCTCTCCGCTAGCCCCGTGGAGGTCAAGAACGTCCGCTGGGTCGGGATCAGGACCGACCACTACGACGAGATGGTGGCCTTCCTGCGCGACGTCCTCGGGCTGCGGACGAACTTCGAGGAGCCGACGACGGTCGAGTTCCAGACCTCCGAGGGCGACGAGATCCAGGTCATGGCTCCGGGAGACCGGTACTACGAGTTCTTCGGGGAACACGCCAACGGGCCCGTCCCGCTCTTCGAGGTCGACGACGTCCACGCGGCTCGGCGCGAGCTCGAGGCCGCGGGCATCGAGATCATCGGAGCGACCGAGCAGGACAGCGCCTGGGAGTGGATCCACGTCCGCGCGCCGGACGGGAACCTCTACGAGCTCGCGAGCCGGCTCCGCTAGCGCAGCGCCTCTTCGGTATCCGGGTCGAAGAAGTAGAGCGAGGACGGCTCGACGAGCAGCGACAGGCGGTCGCCGCGAGCGGCCTTCGTCCGCGGGTCGAGCCGCGCGGTGAAGGTCGCGCACTCGGTCAGCTCGGGCTTCACGGCGCCGACGCCCGTGTCGACGTCGCGCGCCAGCTCGAGTGTGTCGCGGCTGCGAACCGGCGGCGCGTCGAGCTCGAAGTGCGCGATCACCTCGGCGCCGACCGGCTCGGCCAGGGAAACCGGCCTCTCCAGCAGCGGCCGCCCGTTCGCGGGCCCGGCGAGCTCGGCGTCCTCGAGATGCTCCGGCCGCACGCCGAGAATCACGTCGTCACCCGCGCGCTCGGCGACCGCCGACGGCAGCGCACGCGCGGGCAGCTCCAGCGCCGTCGAGCCGAACTCGGCGACGAGCGAGCCGTTCGAGCGGCCCAGGTGCGCCCGGACGAGGTTCATCGCCGGCGAACCGATGAAGCCGGCCACGAACAGGTCGACGGGCCGGTCGTAGAGCGCCTGCGGCGTGTCCACCTGCACCAGCCGGCCCTGGCGCATGACCGCGACCCGGTCGCCCATCGTCATCGCCTCGGTCTGGTCGTGCGTGACGTACATCGTCGTCGTGCCGAGCCGGTGCTGGATCTTCTGGATCTCGGCGCGCATCTGGACGCGGAGCTTCGCGTCGAGGTTCGAGAGCGGCTCGTCCATCAGGAACGCGGCCGGCTCGCGCACGATCGCGCGCCCCATCGCCACGCGCTGCCGCTGCCCGCCCGAGAGCTGGCCCGGCTTGCGCTTGAGTAGGTCGAGCAGGCCGAGGATTTGCGCCGTGTCGCCGACGCGCTGCCTGACTTCGCGCTTGGGCCGGCGGCGAAGCTTGAGCGCGAAGCCCATGTTCTCGGAGACGGTCATGTGCGGGTAGAGCGCGTAGTTCTGGAAGACCATCGCGATGTCGCGGTCCATCGGGTGCAGGCCGTTCACGACCTCGCCGCCGATCACGACGTCGCCGTCGGTGAGCTCCTCGAGCCCGGCGGTCAGGCGCAGGACCGTCGTCTTCCCCGATCCCGAGGGCCCGACAAGGACGACGAACTCGCCGTCCAGGATCTCGAGGTCGAGCGCGTCCACCGCGACGGTGCCGCCCGGAAAGGTCTTCGTCACTCCTCTGAGGGCGAGGTTCGCCATCCCTTCACCTCCCGCGTTGCTTGGTGATCAGGTCGCGGTACCAGAGCGCGCTCCGCTTCGGAGTCCGCCGCTGGCTCTCGAAGTCCACGCCGACGATCCCGAAGCGGCTCGAGTAGCCGTGCTCCCATTCGAAGTTGTCGAACAACGACCAGACGTAGTAGCCGCGGACGTCCACTCCCTCGGTGAGCGCGCGCTCGACCGCGGCGATGTGGTCGCGGAGGTACTCGACGCGCTGCGGATCCTCGAGCACGTCGTTGCCGTCGAGCGGCGGGTCCTCGAAGGACGCGCCGTTCTCGGTGATCACGAGCGGGACGGCGCGGTAGTCGCGCCGCAGCCGCACGAGCAGCCCGGTGAGCGCGGCCGGGGCGACCCGCCAGCCCATCGCGGTCGTCGGGCCTTCGACCGGCACCTCCTCGACGCCGAGCGGCCCGTCGTCGCGGAGCCGCACGACGGCCGGCTGGTAGAAGTTGACGCCGACGAAGTCGACCGGGACCGCGATCTCCTCGAGGTCGCCGTCGCGGACGAACTCGAGGGGCCCGACGCGCTCCTCGTACAGGTCGACCATGTCCGCGGGGTAGCCGCCGCGCAGCACAGGATCGAGGAACCAGCGGTTGCGGTGACCGTCGAGCCTGCGCGCGGCCTCGGCCTCGCCGTAGACCTCGGTGAGGTCGAGCGTGATGCCGATGCGGCCGGGGCGCCCAACGCGGCGGAACGCCCCGACCGCCCGGCCGTGGGAGAGAAGCACGTGGTGAGCCGCCGCCAGGGCCGCGCGCCAGTCGCGGATCCCGGGCGCCTTCGTCCCGTAGCCGTAGCCCAGGAACGCGGTCACCCAGGGCTCGTTGTGCGTGACCCAGTCGGAGACGAGGTCGCCGAGCCGGTCGAAGACGAGCTGCGCATACTCGGCGAAGCGGTCGGCCACCTCGCGCGAGGCCCAGCCGCCCTCGTCCTGCAGCCGCTGCGGCAGGTCCCAGTGGTACAGCGTCGCCAGGGGGGCGATCTCGCGCTCCAGTAGCCCCTCCACGAGGCGGCGGTAGAAGTCGAGCCCCTTCGTGTTGGCCGGCCCGCGCCCGTCCGGCTGGACGCGCGGCCACGAGATCGAGAAGCGGTAGCCCTGGAGGCCGAGCGAGCTCATCAGCTCGAGGTCATCGCGCCAGCGGAAGTAGTGCTCGCAGGCGCGGTCGCCGGTGTCGCCGTTGGCGACGTTGCCGGGGATGCTGCAGAAGCGGTCCCAGATCGACTCGCCTCGGCCGTCAACCGTCGTCGCGCCCTCGATCTGGTAGGCGGCGGTCGCGGCCCCCCACACGAACTCGCGCGGGAACATCAGCGGCCACCTCCTGGCCGCTGATGTCGTGGAAGGGGCTTGGGGGGAACCGGGAGGTTCCCCCGCGATGACTCCTCGGCGGAGCCGAGGCCAATTTGGAAGAAGAAGGGGGCACGTGGGGGAAACATGGTTTCCCCCACGGGAGCGAGCCGAAGGCGAGCGACCACTTAACCCTTCACCGCGCCCTTCATGATCCCGCTGATGATGTGGCGGCCGAGCACGAGGAAGACCGCCAGCAGCGGGATGATCGAGACGAACGTGCCGGTGAGGACGAGCGCGTAGTCCTCGACGTAGCCGCTCGCGAGCGTCGAGGTCGCGACCTGCACGGTCGGGTTCCGCGGCCCCAGGACTACCAGCGGCCAGAAGAAGTCGTTCCAGGTGGTCATGAACGTGAGCAGCCCGAGGACGGCGGCCACCGGGCGCACGGCCGGCAGGATCACGTGCCAGAAGACGCCGAACGTGTAGCAGCCGTCGACGCGGGCGGCGTCGATCAGCTCGTCGGGCACCGAGCCGACGATGTACTGCCGCATCAGGAAGACGCCGAACGCTGTCACGAGGTTCGGCGCGATCACCGCCTGCAGGTGGTTCACCCAGCCGAGGTGCACCATCTCGATGTAAAGCGGGATCACGCCGAGCTGGACCGGCACCAGCATCGTCGCGATCACGACGATGAGCAGGACGCTCCTCCCGCGGAAGCGGAGCTTGGCGAACGCGAAGCCCGCCAGCGCGCAGAAGAGCACCACCGAGGCGGTGACGACCGAGGCGACGACGAACGAGTTGATCAGCGCGGTCCAGAAGTTGACGTTTACCTCGCCCGAGTCGAACAACCGCGAGAGGTTGTGCCAGAGCTCGTTGCCGGGCGTCAGGACCGGCGGGTACGCGGAGACGGCCGAGTTGTCGTGCGAGGCGACGACGAGCGACCAGTAGAGCGGGAAGGCCGAGAGCACGGCCACGAGCAGCAGGAAGAGGTAGGTGAAGGGGCCGGCTGCACCGAGGCGCCTCGAGACCCGCCGCCGCCACGGCCGCACACGCTCCCGGTACGCGACGCTCGACATCAGGACTCCGCCGTCCTGATGCGGCGCACGATGAGGAAGTTGATC
>JBKPFI010000223.1:0-13852 GCA_046728775.1 Actinomycetota bacterium
ACTCGCTGCTATCCGGTCCTGCCCGCTGCTCGTTGCCACCTACCCTCCATCCGCGCAGCGCGCCAGTCGGGAGAGGAGCCGCAGGGCTCTCGGGCTACCGCGCTGAGTCCGGCCCCGAGCCCGATTGTCGCACCTGCCGCATGAGAGTCAAAGCGGTGGAAGCGTCCTAAGGAACGACCCCTACCAGGTCGGCGGCCCCTCTCAACCCGGACAGCGATTACGTGCTGAGGGACGATGTACGTGTGCCGTTTTGCGGGAGCAATGGCGGGATGGGCGGGGATCCATTCCCTTTGGAGGCCGCGATGGGCTTGTCTGCCTTTGTTGTTTGGCAGCGGCGAGAAGTACTGCCACAACGGGGACATGGCCTTTGCCCACCATCTCGGCGCCGGTTTTGCAGGGTCCGACAAGCCGAGATAGCCGCTGCCCGCGGTCCCTAGAACAGCTTGTTATGCAGGGGAAAAATCCGTGAGTCCGTGATTCGCGTCCTTTTGAGGACCGCGATGGACTCGTCTGCCTCAGCGTTGACTGCGACGGCACACGGGTCGTAGGGTCACGCTGCGGTAACGAGGGAGAGGCGAACATGCCATGGCCCGGCTGGTCTCAGCGTTACGGCGGCACTTCGACCCGGACGGTCTCTAACGCCGCGCTCGATTGATCACTTGCGGATCGGCGACCTCCGGCTGTTCGCCGCGCCCGCGCGGCGGATGATGGCCGAGCGCGAGGCCATCGACGAGATGATCAGGGCGCGGGCTGCGCCGCCGCTCGAGGTCGTGCGACCTGACGACTTGCTCCATCTCTCGTTTTCGTTCGTCAACCTCGCGATCGAGCCGGCTGCCCGCGGCGCCCCGCCTGTGCTCAAGCGCCGAGCCGCCAATCGGCCGGCGTATCTCGTCGTTGACTGCCACTCGCAGCACATTGTTGAACTGGCGCTCTTCGAGTTCGACCCGAACTACAAGGTCGGGACCCCGCCTGGCGCTCCACCGGATCCCGACGCCGACAAGGTCACGAGCGTGCCGCTCTTCCCGCCACGACCGCCGGTCTTCGCCTCGGCGGCCGGCTCGAGCCGGCTCGTGTTCAAGGTCACGAACCAGACGATCCGCTACAGCGTCGAGGGCATCCTCGACGCGATCATGAAGCTCGACCTGAGCGTCGCACCGCACGCGGTGCCGCCGTCGGCCGGATCCGTACCGCCGTTCGCGGACGTCTTCGCCGACGAGGTCGACCTCGCGACGCTCTTCAGGCGCGCGCCCCAGGTCCGGATCGTCGGCGGCCGGCGGCGCGTGGCGTCGAGCAGGGGGCCGACCCGCGTGGCCGCGCAGCTCGCGGCACTTGGCCGCCGCCGCGCAACCTCTGCAGCGCTCGAGTACCGCTTCGGCACCGAGAGCGCCCTCGCCGCCCAGCGTGCGACGCAGCTCGGCGAGCGGCTCCGCGTCGACCGGGCGATCGCGGGGATCGGCAAGCACGTCCCGGTCGACGAGTTGCCGCCGCTCCCGGCACCGGCCTCGCCGGTCGAGAGCTCGATCGAGCTCCCGTGGCGGCTCCAGATCTCGCCGAACGAGCACGGTGCCTTCGCCCACGCACTCGAGCCGGTTCAGCACAACGGCCGCTACGAGCTCTGGCACACGCGTCTCGGCGTTTGGAGCCTGGGCAAAAACGGCAAGCGCAGACTCGACAAGGACGGCGACCCGCTCGTCGACGAGGAGACGCCCGACTACCGGACGATCCGGGCGATCTGGGCGCGCGACTTCGAGGTGCTGCAGGAGTTCGGCTTCAAACCGGCCCCGACGGGCGACGACTTCCCGGCTGCCAGCGGGGACGAAGACCGGCCTCGTAAGCGGACGTCGCTGAACAGCCGCGACCGGATGATGCTCGTGCACGAGACCTCGAACTTTCACTTGCGCCGAAGGCGGCGGCCGTGGACGCCGCAGGCCGTGCCGGCGAACCGGCTCATGCTGACGGCGCTCGGCGGCTGGCTGGACAGCCGCGCGCTCTTCCCGAACCTACCCGACGGTGGGCTCACGATCGAGGAGTGGAAGCACCGCGCGGCACTGGGGCGCGACCACGAGGTTAAGGTCGTGTACGCGGGATTCCTCCTGCCGTTCGGGCACCGGGCATCGCTCGTCAAGATCACGGAGCGGAAGCTAAAGCGCGGCCTGGGCGGAACGGCCGCTTACCTCTTCCAGCGCATGTTCATCATCGTGCGCGAGCCCCAGCGGGAGTTCCGGGACTCGCGTTCGATCGCCGATCGCCGGCTCGACCTGACGATGCCGTTCGCGATGGTGCGGATCCTCACGCGGGTGACGCCGACGCTGAGCTTGCCTCAACCGCTCCTCGCTGAGGGCCCAGGTGTGCCCGCCGGATACCTCTTCCAGCCGTGCGTGCTCGGCGCGCCGTTCCCCTTCAAGATCTACGCCGTCGATAGGGAGAACAACGCCGTCGAGTTCTCGGCGCCACTCGTCTTCATGGAGCGCGACTGGAACCTCGGCCCTCCGCTTGGCACCGCTTGTAAGGCGTACGAGGACGCGGTTCGCGAGTTCGATCTGCGAGGCCAGCGGCTGGCCTATGCCGCCAGCGAGCGGCCTGACGACACGACGATGGCGACTCATTCGGTCACGTTCGACGTCCGGACCGCCCCGTTCCTTGAGGCCGTTTCACAGGACGAGCCACGCTTCGCGCCGCTGCTCAAGGAGGCCAAGGCCGTCGTCCCGGCGATGAGCGCGCTCGCGGGCGCGGCGACGCCCACGCGGCTCGGCTATCCGGAGGATTACGCGAAGAGTGGCTTCGTAAGCAATGCGGCGGAGGTGTTTCTCCAGGCGCTGGACAATCCGCCGATGAGCTTTGCCGACCAGTCTGACCGGTCAGGTGGGCTCATCACGCCGAGCCTAAAGGTCACAGGCCTCTCGCGGCTCACCGGCCCGATCGGCGGCGACGTGACAAACGCGATCGGCAACGCGGGGTTCTCCGTCGCCGACTTCTTCGCCGGCATCAGCGCAAAGTTGCTCGGTCTCATCCCGCTGAGCGAGCTGTTCAGCGTGACGGGGTTCAGTCCCGACCGCGTCCCCAAGTTCGTGACGCAGACGCTGGACGTCGCAACGGCCCTGAAGTTCAACGTCCAGCGGCTCCGGAACGCGGCGGAGGCAAACGCGGCCCAGCTCGGCGCGATCGCGAACCAGTTGAAGGCCCACGCGGACGCGTTTCTCGGCGACCTGACCTTGCTCGCGGCCGATCCCGCCAACCCGCCGAACCTGGCCGGTGACCTGAACGACATCGCGGGCGACCTGGACGCCTTCATCCAGCAGATCGAGAACGTCCCGGGGATCTCGCAGCCGCAGAAGCTGCAGCTGGCGACACTGGCGCAGCGGGTGCGCGACCAGCTCGAGGACGCTGCGGCCGTCGCCGCAGCCGTCAGCGCGCTTGTCCAGTTCGCAAACGGGATCAAGCTTCCGGAGGTCGTGACGGCGCGGCTCGACTGGTCCACCGGCCTCGACCCCTGGCCGTCCGGCGACCCGGTGTTCAAGCCGAAGGGCGCGCAGGCGAAAATCTCGCTCGCCGTCGAGATCCAGGCGCCCACGCGCCCGGGGAAGCAGGCGACCGCTTTCGCGTCCTGCTCGTTATCACCGTTCGACCTGCAGCTGATCGGCTCGGACCCGTTCCTGATCCTGCGCTTCGACACGATCGAGTTCTCGGTCGGCGCAGGACGCAAGCCGGACGTCAACGTCCAGCTGAACAAGACGAAGGGCGTGGAATTCGCCGGCCCGCTCCTGTTCGTGGAGCGGCTGAAGGAGATCATCCCGTTCGACGGGTTCAGCGACCCGCCATACCTCGACGTGAGCGCCGAGGGCGTGAAGTCGGGCTTCGACCTGGCGATCCCCGACCTGGCGATCGGCGTCTTCGCGCTCACGAACATCAACCTCGGCGCGAAGTTCCAGGTGCCGTTCATCGACGAATCAATCGAGACGGCGTTCAACTTCTCGACCCGCGAGAACCCGTTCCGGCTCCAGGTCGCGCTCTTCGCCGGCGGCGGCTTCTTCGGGATCACGATCACGCCGGAGCGCGTCCGCGTTCTCGAGGCGGCCCTCGAGTTCGGCGCGGCGGTCTCCATCAACCTCGGGGTCGCGAGCGGCGGCGTCTCGATCATGGCCGGGATCTACTTCCGCCTCGAGACGGACGCGACCGGCGAGAACGCGCAGCTGACGGGTTACTTCCGGATGCGCGGCGAGGTCGACGTGCTCGGGCTGATCTCGGCCTGCATCGAGCTCTATCTCCAGCTCACGTACGAGACGAAGTCGAAGAAGGCGGTCGGTCGGGCGACGATCACCGTCGAGATCTCGATCGCGTTCTTCTCGACGTCCGTCTCGATCTCGTGCGAGAAGAAGTTCGCCGGTTCGAGCGGCGACCCATCCTTCGTCGCCGTCATGGGCATGCCGACGGGAGCACCCGCCGGCGCAATACGGCCGTGGGATGTCTACGTGAGGGCGTTCGCGGACTGATGGCCGCCGAGACCGCGATCTTCACGGCACTCCCGAACGGCGTCCACGAGAGCGGCGACTTTCTGCGCGTGACCGTGTTCGTGACGCCGCGGCTCTCGACGGACGGGGCCGGCGACCTGACGCTCGCAGGCGGGAGCTTCCCTGCGTTTGCGGATTGGCCCGCCGCGCTCGGCAGAACGTCGTTCGGGATCGCCTTCGACGGCTTGGGGACGATCCGAGCGGATCCCGATCCCGACTCCCCGCCGCCGGATTCCCAGACATGGCACCTGCTCTTCGACGAGACAAGCGTCGCCGACGGAAAGCCCGACGACCGCTTCAACGACCTCTCGAACCGTGTCATGCGCTCGTTTCCCGTCGCGACGACCTCGTCCTACGTGCTCGGGCTCTACACGCAGGTCGCCGAGACGTTCCCAGTCGCGTTCCCGCCGGTGACCGCCGGGCCGCTCGCCGACCTCGGCGAGCTCCTCGGCCGACTCGGGCCGAACAAGAGCCGCTATTACCCGACGCTGGACAAGCTGATCTCGGACGAGCGGACACGGCCGGAGGGGAAGAGAGGCCGCTACCTAGACCGTTCGCTGATTACGAGCGATCGGCAGCGACAGCAGCTCGCGTTCGCCGAGGCCTACCGCTTCTACGATCGCCCCGGCACGAGGGACCCGCTCGGAAAGGACGTGATCCCGCCGAAGCCGACGGTGCCGCCGATCGACTTCCACGGCTTCGTGTCCTTCTGCGGCGACTACCCCCTGCTCCTGCGCTCGCTTGGGATCGCGGTCGACCTGCTCGTGCCCTTCCAGGCCGCGATCCAGGCGAAGGGCCGCATCCAGGTCGACCCCAAAGCCCCGCCGGCGTTCCGCAGCTGGATGGAGGCCAAGGGTGCGCGGCCCTGGACGCGCTACGAGTTCGAGGACCGCCGCTTCCTCGCCGAGCCCCGCTTCAAGGAGGCCGACCTCGTGGACGGCATGCTGCGGTTCGAGTTCACCCGTCGGTTCCTCGTCAACCAGATCGACGTCGACGGGAGCGTCCTGAAGACGGTCGACTTCGCCGCCAATGTACAGCAACTCCACGAGCATCTCGAGCAGCAGACGCGCTCGATGACCGACGACGCGAGCTCCCTCCCCGCGCTCCGGACCGGCGGGTTCGCAATTGCCCGCGACGGCCGCGCCGGACGCATCGTCTCGCTGCTCGACAAGGCGGCCGACCACCAAAAGGCGGTGAGGGCACGCACGCCCGCGGAGCTGTGCGCCGAGGATGTGACGCGCGGCTACCGGCTCGACATCGAGGACCAGAAGCGTCCGGGTCGCTGGCTTTCTTTGCACGAGCGCGAGGGGACCTACCGCGTCAAGCGCCCGGGTCACGCCGCCGTCAAGCTACCCATCGACCCCGACGAGGGCTACGTAAAGAGCGCCTCCGGCTCGTCGGTTCCGAACGACGACGACCTCTATCTCCACGAGACGCTAATCGGGTGGGACGGCTGGAGCCTGGCCGCGAAGCGGCCGGGAAAGCCGATCAAGAACCGGGAGGCCGGCGACGTCCCCCCCAACAATCCGACCGACTTCCCGCTTTTCACGGCATTCACGCCCGTCCCGGGCACGCTCCCGCGGCTGCGCTTCGGACACAGCTATCGCTTCCGGGCCCGAGCCGTCGATCTCGCCGGCAACTCCGTGCCCGAGCCCGTCATCGCAGCGGGCCACACCTCGGACCAGCACACGTTCCGACGCTTTGAGCCCGTCCCGTCGCCGGCCGTGATTCCGCGGCGCCCGTTCACGGAAGGCGAGTCGCTACTGCGGATGGTCATTCGCTCGACGCTCGGCATCCTTCCGCCGGATTACGTGGAGCTCGCGCGCGTCACAGGCTTGCCCGGCCATGCCGACCAGCTGCTCGCCTACCGCGCGACGAACGAGCGACACCTCGCCGCGCCGCTGGCCGCCGAGCAGCTCGCCGAGTGGCACGGCGAGTTCGACGCCGCCTTCGGCAAGAGCGCACCGCAAGCGCAGATCGACGAGCAGTTCGACGTCGCCGCCCGCGAGTCCGGCTCCTTCCTGCAGCCTGATCCTGATGCCTTCGTCTTCAACCCGGATCCAGCCGTGCAGCCGACCGACCTCGCCGATCCGAACCGAGCCAAGGGTGCGCCGCTGAAGCAGGGCGAGTACGTCTGCTACGACACGGACGACCTCGAGTTGCCCTACTTGCCGGACCCGTTGTCGCGCGGCGCGTCCTTTACGACGTTGCCGGGCGAAGCAACGACCCGTCTCCAGCCCTGGAAGGCGGGAGCCGAGTGGTACGAGCGCAGCCCGCTGCGGATCCGAATCGAGCACGGAGACGGCGCACCGGTGTACAACGCGGCCCAGCGCCTCCTTCGGGTCTTCCTGCCGCAGGCCGAGGTCGTGACAGTTCGGCTGTCCTCCTACATGGAGCCCGAGAAGCTCGCGCTGATGGGCGTCTGGATGCTCGAGCACGAGAACGCGCGCGCGAACCAACAGGCGCTTGCGGAGCTCGGGCTGCACTGGATGCTGACGCCGGCAGAGGCGCTCACGCTCGTGCACGCCGTCGAGAAGCCCCTCGAGCCGCCGACGGTCGACGTCCCGTCGGGGGGCGCGCAGCGACAGGCCGGGGAGACATTCGCGGCGCTCGCCGGGGCGATTGTCAACCACGCGAAGAGCACCGGCCGCCTCGACGTCGAGGCTCGCTGGAAGGAGCCTGTCGACGACCTCGCCAAGAAGGGTCCATCCAACCTCCGCGGGCAATCGCACGTAGGCGATCTCCAGCTCGAGCCGGAGGAGGACGACTGCCTCGTCGGCCGCGACGACGTGCCCGCGACCGCGACCGCCCAGGCGACGCACCAGCTGCGCCACGAGTTCGGAGACACGAAACACCGGCGCGTGACGTACCACGCTGTCGCCACGACGCGGTTCCGCGAGTACTTCCCGCCTGAGATCACGAACGACCGCGAGCTGATCACCCACGTGGGTCCGGAGAGCGAGGTCAGCGTTCCGTCGTCGCGGCGACCCGATCCGCCCGATGTGCAGTACGTCGTGCCGACATGGACATGGGAGGAGCGGATCGTGCGCGGGATCGATCTCGGACGCCACGGCGCCCGGCTGCCCTCGACGCTCCTCCACACGCGGACGGGTGGGGGGCTGCGCGTCTACATGAAGCGCCCGTGGTACTCGTCGGGTGCCGGCGAGCTCCTTGGTGTCGTGCTCGAGGACCAGCCGTGGTTCACCCACCCGATCGACCGGCTCGCAGGGCTGGAGGTTTCCGCAGTCGCCCGAGCGCACGCGGACGAGTGGGCCGAACGGCTGCTCGCCGAAGGGCTCGTGGAGGCGGGCGGGCGTGCGTCGGCCGCACCCGCCGAACGGCTTCTCGACGGTGTCCTTCGCGTTCGCCCTCGGGCGCCGCGGATCGCAGCTAGGAAAGGGGGCGCCGCGCAGGCCCTCTCGGCGCATGCGGCCGCGTCTGAGACCGTGCTCGAGCGGCTCGTGGAGGGCTCGGCGGCGCGCTTCACGGACGCGCAGCTGGCCGTCCTGGACTCTGCGCTCGGTGCGCATTTCCTACCGTCCGGAGACCCGCAGCAGTTCGTCACGCACTGGGGCCTCGACCCGATCTGGGGCTCGGCGCCCGTGCAGCCGGGCCCGTACATCCACCAGTTCCCGCTCCGGGTCGCGGTCGGAAGCCGGATCTCGCTACTCGAGGCGCCGGGGCACGTCGTCACGGTCATCGGGCACCAGCCGCATTTCGACCGGCACCGCAAACTCTGGTACTGCGACCTCCAGCTCGACGCAGGCCGCTCCTACTTCCCGTTCGTGCGGCTCGCCCTCGCGCGCTACCAGCCCGATTCGATCGCGGGCCAGCACCTGTCGCGCGTCGCGTTCCCCGACTTCGCGCAGCTCGTCGCCGAGCGCGCCGGCTCGCTCACGCGCGTGGGCCGGGCGGGGGTCGCTGTCTCGCTGCGCGGGCCCGGCGGCTATACCGAGAACGCTCAGTTCCTGTACCCGTTCGACGACGAGCAGCGGCTCCGCCTCTCCCGCTTCGCAGTCGCGCAAGTCGAGCGGCTTCCCGCCGAGGCCACGACCGATCTGGCATGGGCCCCGGCCGGCGATGAGGTGCGGCTCGACCTCACGGCGCGAGGCGGCCTCGGTGACGTCCGCTACTCCGGACGCGTGCCGCTGCCGACTCGAGCCGAGGGCGAACAGCTGCGGCTGGCGCTGCGCGAGTACGAGATCTTGGCGACGGACGAGTCGGAGGCCGAAGACCACATCGTCGAGCAGTTGCCCACCGATTTCTTCGTCGTAGAACGGCCGATCCGCTACCGCCTCGTATACGCCGATCACCTGCCACTGTAGCGCGCGGAAGCCTTTTCCACGCGCCAGCAACCGTCTTCAGCGGCGGCGCCGATGTTGCGAGCGAAGGCTAAAACGCCCCGAGACCCACCGAGTGAGGCCTGTGACGGCCATGAAGAACAGAGCGGCCGTGGCCGCGACAAGCATTAGGGCGAGCAGGAGCACGCCTAGAAGGAAAACCGCGACCCCCGCGATGAAGAACACGGGTGCGATGAGAATTGTCAGTGCAGGCCATCGCCGAGTGTTCCATCGATAGGCGAACTCTCGCCGCGTAGTCCTGACGACGACTTGCGCGCGAGTCCCCCAACGCACCAAAGAGTCGCCGTCTGGCGTTCGCTGCCGTGAGGCCATCGGAGCATCTTCACACGACGCCATCTTCTGTCACGTTTAGCTGCGTGCGGTTGACGGGCCAGCCTGGTGAGGAAAGCCAGTAGTCGTAGTCGAGCCCGCGCCGAACGACCCCTCGTCGCCGCCGACGCGGGTGGGCGTCGCGGTCGCTTGCGTTCAGTCGCCGGCGCGCCGACCCGCCTAACGTGGAGCGTGACATCGCCTGCCGTTCGGACGGCGACCCAGACAGGGACTTGCGCGCAAGTGAGACGGCGGAGGACTGGGCCCGCGGGGAGGAGGGGAGGCTCCCTAGATTGAATGGCGCCGCGTCCAGCGCCACGGCTTCACCCCTGTTCGGCGGTGTCCTGCCGACTGGGGCGACTCAGGAACGCTTCCTCAGCGGTGCCGCAGCGACAAGTTGACCGGCCATCGGCCCTTCCTATGTGTCAAGGACACGGCGGTCCTGGGCGAGCGTCTGCGCGTAGCATCGGCGCCGAGCTCGTGCAGCAGGTTCGTCGAGCCCTCGATGTCGGTGAAAAGGAAAGTGCCCGCGTCATTCGGCAGCTCAGACTGGGCCATTCTAGGCGGACTCGAACCGCCGGCGTCCTGAGCGCGATGCATGCAGTGGCCGCACAACTCAATGTTGGAAACTACCTATCCGCGTCGAGCACGTAGGCGCCGTAGTAGCCGGGGTGGTACCGACGCTCGCCCGGGCCGCCGTTGTCACGGAAGCCGGCCTCGAGCGCGGCGCGGTGGAACTTCTCGACGGTGGCGCGGTCGACGCTGTTCCCGTCCGGGTCGCGGACGAACGCGCCGTAGTAATCGTGCGCGTACTGCGGGCGCGGGCCGGGCGCGCCGTCGTCGGGATGGCCGGCGGCGGTCATGGCCTCCCACCAGGAGTCGACCTCGTCGCGCGAGGAGCGGGCGAGCAGCGCGAGGTGAAGGTTCCGCGTCGCCGGCTTGTCCTCTCGCGCCGTCGAGATCGAAAGGTCTTCCCACTCGAAGAAGTGGTCGCCGCGGTACGGCTCCCCGTAGCCGAGCTGCGCCAGCGCGAGCTCGTAGAACCGGCGCGAGGCCTCGAGGTCGGAGACGCGGATGGTGACGTGGTCGAAGACGTCCGGCACGAGCGGCTACCTATCGGGCGGCGGGGCGGTGGACCCGCGGACCACGAGCTCGGTGGGCAGGATCGTTCGCCGCGAGCCGTCGCGGGACCCTCCTCCCCGCTCGACATCCTCCATCAACCATTGCGACGCCAGCCGGCCCTTCTCCTCTTGCGGCTGCGCGACCGTAGTGAGCGGGGGGCTCGCGTGCAACGCGACCGGGCTGTCGTCGAAGCCGACGACCGAGAGCCGCTCCGGCACGGGCACACCCTCCTCCGCTGCCGCCTCGAGCGCGCCGATGGCGAGGATGTCGCTCATCGCCAGGACGGCCGTCGGCGGTTCGGCGGAGCGGAGGAGGTCGAGAGTGGCCTCGCGCGCCGGCTCGGGGGCGTTCGGCCGCACCGTGCGCACGAGCGCTGGGTTCCACGCGGCGCCTAGCCCCTCCTGGTAGCCCTGCAGGCGCTCCACGCTCAGGTCGAGCTCGAGCGACTTGCCCGGGTCCAGGGTCGTGACGAACGAGAGGACGCCGACGCGCTCGTGCCCGAGCGCGCGCAGGTGCTCGGCCGCACTCCGGGCGGCGGCGCGGTCGTCGATGCCGACGAAGGGCGTCGCTGCGCCGCGCGGCTGGTCGACGGTGACGACGGGCAGCCGGCGGCCGAGCGCCGCCTCCACGCGCGGGTCGTTTTGCGGCGTCGAGTAGATGATGAAGCCGTCGACGGCGGCCTCTTTGACCGTGCGCGCCGCCTCGTCGCGCCGGCGCGAGTCCGGGATCAGCAGCAGCCCGCTGGGCGTCTCCTGCAGGCCGCGCGCGAGCCCGCGCAGGAAGGCCGGCGCGGCCGGGTCGGTGAACTGGTAGCCGAGTCGCTCCGCGAAGATCAGGCCGACCGCGCCCGCGCGCCCCGTCCTCAGCCGCCGGGCGGCCGGGTCCGGCCCGGGATAGCCGAGCGCCTCAGCCGCGTCGAGCACGCGCTTGCGCACCTCCTCGGAGACGAGCTCCGGGCGGCCGAAGGCCTGCGAAGCGCTGCCGACCGAGACACCTGCCCGCTCGGCGACATCCCGCAGTCGAACTCGTCGACGCCGTGCCACACCCTGGAATAGTACGCGTAGGTGAACCGTTTCAGATACTGTGACTGCTGAATCGGTTCATGAGAGGAGAAACCAATGGTGCTCGATCTACTCGTAGCCTCCGACGCGGCTCGGCGGCTGGTCAAGGACTCGCTGGAGCCGGCGCGCTCGCCGGCGCCGAAGCCCAAGGCCGAGAAGCAAAGGCGCTCCGCGGTCCGCTCGACCTCGGCCGCGGCGCTGCGTCATCTCGCCGACCGGCTCGAGCCATCGCCGACCGCGTAGCCGTACGATCCCGTGGACGTGATCCTCGAGAACGGCGTCATCCGGACGATGGACTCCGCGCTCCCCGTCGCGCGCAGCCTGGCGATCGCCGGGGAGCACGTGGCCGGCGGGGTCGGGACGCACGAGACTGCGCTTCCCGGCCCCGAGCGAGTCGACCTCGGCGGGCGCTGCGTCGTCCCGGGGCTCAGCGACTCGCACGTGCACTTCCCGACCTGGGCGCTCGCGCAGAGCGAGGTGAGGCTCGAGGGAACACGCTCGCTGGACGAGGCGCTCGCGCGCGTGCGGGACGCCGTGGCCGGCGCGCCCGAGGGCGGCTGGCTGCGCGGCCGCGGTTGGCGCAGCGGCGACTGGTCGCCGTCGGTCGAGCCGACGAAGGACGCGCTCGACGCGATCGCACCCCACCGGCCCGTCGCGTTGATGGCGAGGGACTCGCACTCGGTCTGGCTCAACTCCGCCGCCCTGGCGCGGGCGGACGGCGATCTGCAGGTTCCCGGCGGCGTGGTGGAGCTCGACCAGCGTGGCGAGCCGACCGGTGTCCTGCGCGAGGAGTCTTGCTGGCACTTCCGCGACCGCTACATCGAAACAAGCGACGACGAGTACGTCGAGGCGATGCGCGCCGGCGTGAAGCTCGCGGCCTCGCGCGGCGTGACCGCCGTCCACGACAAGGACGGCTGGCTCGGGGCGCTTCGCTTCTGGCAGCGGCTCGAGGACGACGGCGCGCTCTGCCTGCGCGTCTGGCAGTCGCTCCCCGCCGAGAAGGCCGATGAGCTCGCCGGCGTCGACGTGCGCAGCGGCCTCGGCGGCCCGCGGCTGCGCCTCGGCTACCTGAAGGCCTTCATGGACGGCACGCTCGGCTCCCAGACCGCGCGACTGCTCGACGGCTCGGGCGTCGAGATCACGAGCCGAGAGCAGCTCGAGGACTACATCCTGCGCGCAGCGCGCGCCGGCTTCCCGCTGGCCGTGCACGCGATCGGTGACCTCGCCAACCGCGAGGCGCTCGACGCGTTCGAGGCGACGCGCGAGGAATGGCAGCCGCTCGGCCTGCGTCAGCGCATCGAGCACGCCCAGCTGCTGGCGCCGAAGGACGTCCAGCGGTTCGCCGAGCTCGGTGTGGCCGCCTCCGTCCAGTTCAGCCACGCGCCGTCGGACCGCGACCTCGCCGACCGCTTCTGGGGCGACCTGGAGAGTGAGCCCTACGCGTTCCGCTCGCTGCTCGAGTCGGGCGCCGTGCTCGCGAACGGCTCAGACGCGCCGATCGAGGAGCTCGACCCGCTCGAGGGAATCCGCGCCGGCGTCCTGCGCACGCTCGACGAGCGCGGACCGTGGCGCGCCGAGGAGGCGCTCACGGTCGAGCAGGCGCTGCATGCGGCGACCGTAGCCGCCGCCTGGCTGGCGGGCGACGAGCGGCGCCGGGGCAAGCTCGTGCCCGGCTACCTCGCCGACCTCGTGGTGCTCGACCGCGACCCGGTGGCCTGCGAGCCTGGCGAGCTTTCCGAGGTGCAGGTCGTGGCCACGATGCTCGGCGGTGCGTGGACGCACAACCCGCCGCCCTGGTGAGCGGGCTCAGCGCCGCTGCTCGCGGTGCGACGCGTCGGTGAACTCGCGGAACTCGGCGGTGAGCAGGTAGGCGGTCTGCTCGCCGATGTCGACGGCGTGGTCGCCGATTCGCTCGAGCGTCCGCGAGACGATCACCATCCGCAGCACCCATTCGCGCAGGCCGGGCTCGGCGACGACCTCGACCACACGCTCGACGAAGCGCCGGTTCGAGCGGTCGATCAGCTCGTCAAGGTCGACGAGCGACTCCGCGCCGTCGAGGTCGCGGTTGGCGAACGAGTCGAGCGCGACGCGGATCATCTCCTCGGCCCGCTCCCCCATCTCCTGCAGGCTCTGCACGAGCATCGGGTCGCCCTCGACGTCGGCGACGAGCTTCGTCAGCTTCGCGATCGTGACGCAGTAGTCGGCCATCCGCTCGAGATGGAGGTTCGTGTGGAGCATCGCGAGGACGAGCCTGAGGTCGACGGCGACGGGTGTCTGGCGTGCCAGCAGGATCTCGATGCCCTGCTCGATCGCGGCGTAGCGGTCGTCGATCTCGTCGTCGAACGCGATCACCTCGTCCGCCAGCTCCGCGTCCGCCTCGCGAAGCGCGTTGATCGCGCCGCGGAGCGCGCGCAGCACGAGCTGACCCTCCTCGAGCAGGTTCGCGTTGATCGAGTCCAGGTCTTCTTGGAGGGTCACTCTCACCCAAACC